>NZ_JAKKRW010000006.1:0-246100 GCF_025653905.1 Shewanella sp. SM71 | reverse complement strand
TGGTACTACGTCTTACGATTTAAGCAAATTTAACGGAAGTATGAAGGATTTAGCTACTGCTATTGGAAAGGATGGCTATTCTGCTTCCTATGATTCAAGCACTAATAAACTGAGTATTTCAGCGGATGGAGTTGCAGGGATTAAGGCTGTAGGCCCTGCAGGTGGCACCTTAACAATGGCAACGGTTACCAATGGAGTTGCAGGTGCATCAGATACTGTTGATGCAGGCGGTGTGGTTGTAAACTCTGAATTGAAATTCTCTTCAAGTGCTGCGTTTACTGTGACAGGTACCTCTGGGGCAATTACTGGTACGGGAACAACATCAACCCTTGCGTCCGTAAAAGAGGTTGATATTGGCACTGCTTCAGGTGCGCAGGATGCTTTAGCTGTTATTGATGCTGCAATTGCAGGTATTGACTCTCAACGTGCTGATTTAGGTGCGGTACAAAACCGTATGAACTTCACCATCAATAACTTGGGTAACGTACAAACTAACGTAGCAGATGCCCGTAGTCGTATTCAGGACGTTGACTTTGCTAAAGAAACTGCAGATATGACGAAGAAACAGATTCTGTCTCAGACATCTTCTGCTATGTTGGCACAAGCCAACCAATTACCACAAGTTGCCCTGTCATTGCTGTAATTGTGATTGGCGGTTATCTCATACTGAGATGATAGACAGCTAAGTGTTTGGCACTGAGAGGGGAGGTTCGTTTAGACCCTTCCCTTTGTGCATTAAAATGGTCAGTTTAGTGTTGTTAATAAAGTGATTATTAGTCAATAACATTTAGCTGCATCATCCATATAGAGTAATAAGCAGATTAGCAAATGTTTGAAGATAAAGCTTAAGCGTGTAGCTTTGCGCTTCATCTGTGAGGTTAGTACTTTCTAGCAGTACCAGAGTACATCAGTTAGTGTGACTAAGAGGGTGGCATGATGGATATTAATTCAGTTAGTACATCTAATGTAGTGGGGTTGAAGACTGAGCTTAAATTAGCTCCTCCACAATCTCTTCAGCAAGAGTCAAGTGGTTCAATAAAGCCTTTGTTTGGCGAATCAAACAGCGTGAACATGCTAGAAGATGGTGAGTCTACAAAAGATACTAAAACGAATGTTGAGCAGTTAGATAAGGTTGCGAGTGACCTGACGGATATGGTAACTATGATGCGTAAGGGATTAGCATTTAAAGTTGATGCGAGTTCTGATAGGCCCGTTGTCAGCGTTATGGATATAGACTCTGGCGAAGTGCTGCGACAAATTCCTAGTGAAGAGGCGCTTGCTTTGGCTGAAAAACTGTCTGAAGTGACAGGCGCATTAATAAAAACAGAGGTTTAAGTCGTAGTTTTTTTAATATGCATTCATGAGAGGTTCAGTCTAGAGTGGTAAGCCATTCATATTAACTGAAGTCTTGGCGTGAATTTTGCTGTATTAATACTATTAACTATGCGTATTGGTAAGTTTTTAGACGCAGATCAGAGGTGGATATGGGATTAACATCATTAGGTGTAGGTACTGGCATGGACATCGGCGGCATTGTAACCGCTCTAGTTAATGCAGAAAAAGCGCCTAAAGAAGCTAAATTCAATGCCGAAGAAGGTAAGATAAATACTCAGATCTCTGCTCTGGGGGCATTGAAAAGTGCAATGTCTGATTTCTTAGAGAAAATAAAACCTCTATCTGATGCTAAAACCTTTACAGGTTTTAAGAGTACGCTTTCCAATAAAGACTTTATGACCGCAACAGTTGACCCGACTGCAGTGGCTGGCAATTATAAAGTCATTGTTGAACAGTTGGCTGAAAGTCATAAATTAGGTTCTACAGCAGTTACAGATGTTACGGCTCCAATAGGAAGTGGCTCATTAAGTCTGACAGTGGGAAGTGAGAGCTTTAATGTTGCGGTTGGTGCAGATGACTCTCTGCAAGACATTATGAAAAACATCAATGCTTCTAAAGATAATGTTGGAGTGACTGCGACTATTATTAAGGGCGACAATGGTGCTCAGTTAGTGCTTACATCCAACAAGACTGGCGAGGATAATGTAGTGCAAGCATCTGCCACGGATGACGCTGGAACTGCATTATCTGATACATTTACTATGACAGAATTACAACCTGCAAAAGATGCAATTTTGTATGTTGATGGCTTAAAAGTGACCTCTGATTCAAACGAAGTAAAGAATGCGATTACTGGCATCAACTTAACATTGACGGATGCTAACAAAGATAAAACAACGACACTCAAAATTGAACCTAATCGTGACTCTTCGAAAACAGCCATCAAAGATTTTGTTAATTCATACAATGAGTTAATGAAAACGATGTCTAGCATGTCAGGTTATGATCCAAAAACTAAGAAAGCAGGTGTATTGCAGGGTGATTCTGTTATTCGTGGTGTTCAAAATCAGATGAGAAGCGTGTTGTCATCAACGAGTGGTGGTGATAGCTCTATGATGTTAGCGAATCTGGGTATAAAAACCACTCAGACGGGTAGTCTTGAAATTGATGATAAAAAGCTTGATGAAGTGCTAAGTAAAGATATTAATGCCGTATCCGACTTTTTTTCAGCGGAAAAAACTGGGTTTGGTACACGAATGAAAGATGTTACTGACTCCTATGTAAAAACTGGGGGGATTTTAGATAGTCGAGATGAAAGTTTAGATACTCAACTTTCTCGTATTACCGATAGCCGTGAGACTCTTACCTTAAAAATGAAGGCCTATGAAGCTAGGTTATTAAAGCAGTACAATGCTATGGATTTGATTGTTGGCCAGATGAACGCTCAAGGTAGTATGCTAACTCAGCGACTCGACTCTCTTCCAGGGCTTGTGAGCAAACGATAATATTTTATCAGCCAAATTGTCCCTACCGTAAGATAGATTTACACGATGTTTGCCAGTTTTTGGATTTTATGAGTTTTTTATCTAAAGTGGCAGAGTAAGAGATTCTATATATGCATCATAGCCAAATTAATACACAGAATGTTGTTAGCACATTAGATTCTCTTAATGAGCAAATGAATGAAATCATTAGACAAGTGACTACATTATCAATAGATAATGAAAATATTGATTTTTTGGTATTAAAATTGCAAGAAATTGTTGGCCAGCGTCAATTATTACTTGAGGCTTTGGTTGCAGATGAGCAATTTGTTGACAGAGATTATTTGCAGTTACAGTTTTCATTAACTCAAGCATGTACAGAGAAAGCCAATGTTTTCTTACTGGACAGGCAAGCTCTATTGCATGCTGGTAGTAATAGTCAACGTCATATCAATGTATACAAGTCGATAGATGCAAATAGGTAGGTACTAATATGAGAGGTTCATTACAGTCATATCGTAAGGTTTCTTTAGAAAGTGAAATAGCAGTGGCATCCCCTCACCGCATTATTCAAATGATGTTTGCTGGTTTGCTTGAGCGTTTGGCTCAGAGTCGATATGCAATAGAGCAGCGTGATTTTGCAAAAAAAGGGCTTCTTATTGGTAAATCGCTAGGGATTATCGCGGGGCTGAATAGCTGCCTAAATATGGAAGCTGAAGGCAGTGTTGCTTACAATCTCAGTAATTTATATGATTTTATGTTGCGCCGTATTTCAGAGGCGAATTTGAATAATGATGTTCAAGCGATTGATGATGTAAGTGACTTAGTTCGTACTCTAAAAGAGAGTTGGGATGCAATTCCTGCAGATAAACATAATATTTCTGCGCATTCTGAAGCGGGTTAATATCTTATTTCGTTATTAAAAATAGACGCACTGGTTGCGTCTTTTTTTTGGCTTAAAGTCAAAGTATTGACGTTTTAGACTAGAATCATGATGTAAATGAACTAAAATCAATTCAGTTTGGCATAAACCTCATCTGAGGCTTGCTTCTCGTCTGCTGATAATACAATATTCATCACAAGTAGTGATGGTGGCACAGATTGTTACATTGAATTTGTTAAGCTTTTACAGCAACTAATCATAAATAATTAATGCGAATTAATACATATTAGAGCTTTACGGCCTACTGAATGATGCAAACAGATCAACGAATTTTACTTATCGGCCCTCCATCAGAGCGATTAAATCGCCTGTGTTGCATTTTGGATTTTTTAGGTGAGCAATTTGTACAAATTGACACCGAAAAATTAAGTGCTAGCCTCCAAGATACCCGTTTTCGAGCTTTAGTTATCCTAACTGATGTTATGGATGCTGATGGGCTTAAAAACATCGCAGGTCAACATCCATGGCAACCTATGCTGTTGCTTGGCAATGTTGACGATCTGCAAGTGTCTAATATTCTTGGACATATAGAAGAACCTTTAACGTATCCTCAGCTCACTGAATTATTACACTTTTGCCAAGTATTCGGTCAAGTTAAACGGCCTCAAGTCCCTACTAGTGCGAATCAAACAAAGTTATTCCGAAGCTTAGTGGGACGCAGTGATGGTATTGCGAATGTGAGACACTTGATAAATCAAGTAGCAACATCTGAGGCAACTGTGCTTGTTCTGGGTCAATCAGGTACAGGTAAAGAAGTGGTCGCCCGTAATATCCATTATTTGTCTGAGCGCCGTGATGGTCCGTTTATCCCTGTTAACTGTGGTGCGATACCGCCTGAGTTATTAGAGAGTGAGCTATTTGGTCATGAGAAAGGGTCATTTACTGGGGCAATCTGTTCTCGTAAAGGCCGTTTTGAATTAGCTGAAGGTGGTACACTATTTCTCGATGAAATAGGAGACATGCCACTACAAATGCAAGTTAAATTACTCCGTGTGCTGCAAGAGCGGGTATTTGAGCGCGTTGGTGGTACTAAGACAATTAATGCTGATGTACGCGTAGTTGCTGCGACACATAGAGATTTAGAAACCATGATCAGCGTTAATGAGTTCCGTGAGGATCTTTATTACCGCCTAAACGTATTCCCGATTGAAATGCCCGCGTTGTGTGATCGCAAGGACGATGTGCCTTTGCTATTACAAGAGTTAGTTAGCCGAGTCTATAACGAAGGCCGTGGTAAGGTGCGTTTTACGCAGCGTGCGATAGAGTCGCTGAAAGAACATGCTTGGTCGGGCAACGTGCGCGAGCTGTCTAATTTAGTCGAACGCCTCACCATTTTATATCCGGGTGGACTGGTCGATGTTAACGATTTACCTGTCAAATATCGCCATATCGATGTGCCCGAATATTGTGTAGAGATGAGTGAAGAGCAACAGGAACGTGATGCTTTAGCTTCTATCTTTAGCGATGAAGAGCCGGTTGAAATCCCTGAAACGCGTTTCCCTAGTGAGCTGCCGCCTGAAGGTGTGAACCTTAAGGATTTGTTAGCAGAACTAGAAATAGACATGATACGTCAGGCGCTAGAGCTACAAGATAATGTCGTAGCTCGCGCTGCTGAAATGCTTGGAATACGCCGTACAACGCTTGTAGAAAAAATGCGTAAGTACGGAATGACCAAAGATTAGTTTTCTATTTTATTGTTATATAAGTTGTTTTAACCTCTAAAGTTCAATTTCCAATTTGGCATAGATACTGCAGTCACCCCGTCATAAGCAATTTTTTGACGGAGTGACTATGTCAGCCAACCCACTAGCGCAAATTGAGTCATTCAAGCACACTAGCAAACAATGGAACCAACTGCGTGAGGCCGCGAATATGTCCAATCGAATGGAGCATATTTTACAGGCTATGCCATCTGGCGTGGTGATTATCAATGGCGACGGTATAGTCACGGATGCCAATCCGGTAGCAGTTGAATTACTTGAGCGCTCCTTATGTGGCGTTCGCTGGATTGATGTGATCCACAGTGCCTTTGCGCCGCAGGACGATGATGGCCACGAAGTGTCACTGCGTAATGGCCGCCGCGTTAAATTAGCGATTACGCCATTGACGCCAGAGCCTGGTCAATTAATTGTGCTAACTGATCTGACTGAAACTCGGTTATTACAGAAAAATATCTCCCATCTACAACGTTTATCTGCACTGGGCAAGATGGTAGCAACTTTGGCCCATCAGGTGCGCACGCCTTTATCTGCCGCTTTGTTATATGCCTCTAATCTTGCGAGCCCTAAGTTATCTGATGCTGCTAAAGCGAAATTCCAGCAAAAACTTGTTGATAGACTCAATGAACTCGAGCGGCAGGTTAACGACATGCTATTGATGGCGAAAGGTCGTCAGGATGAACTTGGAGATCTAATCTCGTTGGCTGAGGTTATCGACAATGTTTTGGCAAATTGTGAGCCGATAGCGGCAAAGCAAGGCTGTGACTTGTTATTTGATGATGCGTCAAGCAGCTCGATGTTAGCTAATTCCAATGCATTAAGCTCGGCGATTAATAATTTAGTCATGAACAGCATAGAAGCCGGAGCAACTGAAATTCGTATCCAAGCGAAGGAAGAGGGCGAACGGTTATTATTGGACGTCATCGATAATGGTAAAGGCTTAGACGCCACTATGCAGCAGAAGGTATTTGAACCTTTCTTTACGACTAAGTCGCAGGGAACTGGGCTTGGGTTAGCCGTTGTGCAATCTGTGGTGCGCAATCATGGGGGGCAACTGCAACTCAGTTGTGTACCGAATAAAGGCTGTACTGTGTCTTTAGTATTCCCACGGGCTAAATCCGCGGTGATATTACCTTTGGAGATTACCCATGTCTGAAGCAAAGTTATTGCTCGTTGAGGATGATGCTTCATTACGTGAAGCCTTGTTGGATACCTTAATGCTGGCTCAGTATGAGTGTGTTGATGTTGCCTCCGGTGAAGACGCTATTTTAGCCTTGAAACAACATCAGTTTGATTTAGTTATTAGCGATGTGCAGATGCAAGGTATTGGTGGTTTAGGTTTATTGAACTATCTGCAGCAGCATCATCCTAAGTTGCCAGTGCTGTTGATGACGGCCTACGCGACTATTGGTAGCGCGGTGAACGCTATAAAATTAGGCGCTGTTGATTATTTAGCCAAACCTTTTGCACCAGAAGTGTTACTCAATCAAGTCTCACGCTATTTGCCATTAAAACAAAATGTGGATCATCCCGTCGTCGCTGATGAGAAAAGTTTAGCATTATTAGCACTTGCTCAAAGGGTTGCCGCCTCCGATGCCTCTGTCATGATCTTAGGTCCTAGCGGTTCGGGTAAAGAGGTTTTGGCCCGTTATATTCATCAACATAGTAGCCGTGCTAATCAAGCCTTTGTGGCCATTAACTGTGCCGCTATTCCTGAGAACATGCTCGAAGCCACCCTTTTTGGTTATGAAAAGGGTGCATTTACGGGGGCTTATCAAGCGTGTCCGGGGAAATTTGAGCAGGCTCAAGGTGGCACTTTGCTGCTCGATGAAATCTCTGAGATGGATTTAGGCTTACAAGCTAAGTTGTTGCGGGTTTTGCAAGAGCGTGAAGTTGAGCGTTTAGGTGGCCGTAAAACTATTAAATTGGATGTGCGCGTGCTTGCTACATCCAATCGTGATTTAAAGGCAGTGGTCGCCGCAGGGGGATTTAGGGAAGATCTCTACTATCGAATTAACGTATTTCCTTTAGCTTGGCCTGCGTTAAGTCAACGTCCTGCAGATATTTTACCTCTTGCGCGTCATTTACTAGCTAAACATGCTAAGGCATTGAATGTTGCCGATGTGCCTGAGTTGGATGAGAATGCGCGTCGACGTTTATTGAGTCATCGCTGGCCTGGGAACGTACGTGAACTCGACAATGTGATCCAGCGTGCTTTGATATTAAGAGCCGGTCAATTGATCACTGCCAATGACATTATTATCGATGCGCAGGATGTGATTTTAAGCGGTGAAGATCTAGACTCATTTTCTTCTGAGCCAGACGGTTTAGGTGAAGAGCTCAAAGCTCAAGAACATGTGATTATTTTAGAGACCCTTAATCAATGCCAAGGAAGTCGTAAGTTAGTCGCCGAAAAGCTAGGAATTAGCGCACGAACCCTAAGATACAAGATGGCAAGGATGCGTGATATGGGGATCCAACTGCCAAATTAGTCTATAAATTCAAGTTATCATCACGCAGCCTCCACATTGAGTGTGAGGCTGTATTTATTAAAACACACAACCGCAAAAGTGGCTCATTTCATCCAAAATCCTTAGTTATTGACATCTTCTTATCCCGTCAATTTATTATCAATCACGACCATCTGAAAACTTGGCCGTTATTTTGCATTGTCCCGTTATCGGTATTTTGATCGTCAAGAATTCGACGACTGGGAGCTCAGCATGCAAATAGGCGCAAATTCATTCCTGCAGGAAATGCAGAAACTCCAAGGCGAAATAACGCCGTCGTTTGGTGTTCAGCCAAATATCATGCAGCAAGTGAATAACACCAGTGGTGCAGACTTCGGTCAGTTGCTATCGCAAGCCGTCGGCACTGTCAGCGGCTTACAGTCTGCATCGTCAAACCTCGCGACACGTTTAGAGATGGGTGATACTACCGTTTCTTTATCGGACACTGTGATAGCCCGTGAGAAAGCGAGTGTCGCTTTCGAGGCGACGGTGCAAGTGCGTAATAAACTTGTCGAAGCCTACAAAGAAATAATGAGCATGCCTGTCTAGGCCAGTGAATAACCCAATTAGCAGGTACGAATCGTGAGTACAGAAATGATTGTCGGATCCAATTCCGGTTTAGCTGACCAAGGTGTCCAGCAAGAACATAAGTCAGGAATGATGGGAAATCTTGGCGGTGTCGATATGATGCGCCAAGTGACTATGATTTTAGCCTTAGCGATTTGTTTAGCCTTGGCGGTATTTGTCATGCTGTGGGCACAGGAGCCAGAGTATCGTCCATTGGGTAAAATGGAAACTCAGGAAATGGTTCAGGTGCTAGATGTACTTGATAAAAATAAAGTTAAGTATCAAATTGACGTGGACGTTATTAAAGTTCCTGAAGATAAATATCAAGAAGTCAAAATGATGTTGAGCCGTGCAGGTATCGACAGTCCTGCAGCCAACCAAGATTTTTTGAATAAAGACAGTGGTTTTGGTGTCAGCCAACGTATGGAACAAGCTCGTCTTAAGCATAGCCAAGAAGAAAACCTCGCCCGTGCGATAGAGCAACTACAAAGTGTCAGTCGTGCCAAAGTCATTCTTGCGTTACCTAAAGAAAACGTCTTCGCCCGCAATGCCTCTAAACCGAGTGCAACTGTGGTGATCAATACCCGTCGCGGTGGATTAGGCCAAGGTGAAGTTGATGCTATCGTCGATATTGTTGCTTCTGCAGTACAAGGTTTAGAACCATCAAGGGTGACGGTAACTGACTCTAACGGCCGTTTATTGAACTCTGGCAGCCAAGATGGCGCGTCTGCGACGGCTCGCCGTGAACTTGAATTAGTACAGCAAAAAGAAGCTGAATATCGCACTAAGATTGAATCGATTCTGGTGCCAATTTTAGGTCCTGATAATTTTACCTCTCAAGTCGACGTCAGTATGGATTTTACTGCTGTTGAGCAAACATCAAAGCGTTTTAACCCTGATTTACCAGCACTGCGCAGTGAAATGACAGTTGAAAATAACACTACTGGCGGCTCTTCTGGTGGGATCCCTGGCGCGTTATCCAATCAACCGCCAATGGAGTCAAATATTCCAGAAGATGCAGCAAAAGCGGCAGAGTCAGCAACGGCTGCAGCAGGTAATTCGCACCGTGAAGCGACCCGTAACTTTGAATTAGATACCACCATTAGCCATACCCGCCAGCAAGTTGGCGCAGTGCGCCGCATTAGTGTGTCAGTGGCGGTGGACTTTAAACCTGGTACCGCTGGAGAAAATGGTCAAGTAGCCCGTGTTGCCCGTACCGAACAAGAACTGACCAATATCCGTCGTTTGCTTGAAGGCGCGGTTGGTTTTAGTTCACAACGGGGGGATGTGCTGGAAGTGGTAACCGTTCCCTTTATGGATCAATTGGTTGAAGATTTACCTGCACCTGAGCTTTGGGAGCAACCTTGGTTTTGGCGTGCGATTAAGCTTGGGATTGGTGCGCTAGTGATTTTGGTGCTGATTTTAGCTGTGGTACGTCCTATGCTGAAACGCTTAATCTATCCTGACAGTGTGAATATGCCTGAGGATGGCAGATTAGGTAATGAATTAGCCGAAATTGAGGACCAATATGCGGCTGATACGCTAGGGATGCTTAATACTCAAGAGGCGGAATACAGTTATGCTGACGATGGCTCAATTCATATCCCTAATCTTCACAAAGATGATGATATGATTAAAGCTATCCGTGCGCTCGTGGCGAATGAGCCTGAGCTCTCTACTCAAGTCGTGAAAAACTGGTTACAAGACAATGGCTGAGAATAAAACGAAAGAAGTGGCTCCTGCGGCCGCACCTGCCTTTAATATCAAAGATATTAGTGGCGTTGAAAAGACCGCTATTTTACTCCTCAGTTTGAGTGAGGCTGATGCTGCATCCATTTTAAAACACTTAGAGCCGAAGCAAGTGCAAAAAGTGGGTATGGCCATGGCGGCAATGGATGAGTTTGGTCAGGAAAAAGTTATCGGGGTACATAAGCTGTTTCTTGATGATATTCAAAAGTATTCTTCAATTGGTTTCAACAGTGAAGAGTTCGTCCGTAAAGCCTTAACCGCTGCGCTGGGTGAAGATAAAGCGGGTAATCTGATTGAACAGATTATCATGGGCAGTGGCGCTAAAGGTTTGGACTCGTTGAAGTGGATGGATGCACGCCAAGTGGCGACCATTATTCAAAACGAACATCCCCAGATCCAAACGATTGTGTTGTCTTATCTAGAACCCGATCAAGCGGCGGAAATTTTTGGTCAATTCCCTGAGAATACCCGCTTAGACTTGATGATGCGTATTGCAAATCTTGAAGAAGTGCAGCCCGCTGCACTGCAAGAGTTGAACGACATCATGGAGAAACAGTTTGCTGGTCAAGGTGGCGCCCAGGCCGCAAAAATGGGTGGCTTAAAAGCGGCCGCCAACATAATGAACTACTTAGATACGGGTATCGAAAGTCAGTTGATGGAAACCATGCGCGAGTCTGATGAAGAAATGGCGCAGCAAATCCAAGATTTGATGTTTGTATTTGAAAACTTAATCGATGTCGATGACCGCGGTATTCAAGCCCTGTTGCGTGAAGTGCAGCAAGATGTACTGATGAAGGCGCTCAAAGGCACTGATGATCAACTGAAAGAAAAAATCTTGGGTAACATGTCAAAACGTGCCGCTGAATTGTTGCGTGATGACCTTGAAGCCATGGGCCCAATCCGCATCAGTGAAGTGGAAGTCGCCCAAAAAGAAATCCTGTCTATTGCTCGTCGCTTAAGTGACAGCGGCGAAATCATGTTAGGCGGCGGTGGTGGCGATGAGTTCCTCTAATCCGAGCGACAATAAATTGTTGAATAAGGTCTTGAGCGAAGGAGATGTCGAATTTAGTCACTGGGCACTGCCAGATGTGACTGAAGCCGATGATAATTCTATCTCAAATCTGTTCGGCCATTCGAATCATCAAGCCGCTAAGTCGACTACAGTGGAAAGTGTTTCTCCACCGACTATGGCTGAGATTGAAGACATTCGCGCCCAAGCCGAAGAAGAAGGCTTTAGCGAGGGTAAGCAGCAAGGGTATGAGCAAGGGCTAGAAAAAGGGCGTTTAGAAGGGTTAGAGCAGGGCCATACTGAAGGGCTCGCCCAAGGGCATGAGCAAGGATTAGAAACCGGTTTAGCCCAAGCAAAAATATTGCTCTCGCGTTTTGAAACCTTATTAGCTCAATTTGAAAAACCATTGCAATTGCTCGATGGCGATATTGAACTTTCGCTACTGAACCTGAGTATGACATTAGCGAAATCTGTCATTGGCCACGAATTAAAAACTCATCCAGAACAAGTGCTTTCGGCATTGCGCTTAGGTATAGAATCACTGCCGATAAAAGAACAAACAGTCACAATCCGCTTGCATCCTGACGATGTTATTTTAGTCGAACAACTTTATTCCAGCGCTCAATTGACCCGCAGTAAGTGGGAACTTGAAGTTGACCCTTCCTTAAGCCCAGGTGACTGTATTCTCAGTAGTCATCGTTCTTTAGTCGATTTGACCCTCGCATCGCGTATTGATGCTGTGTTTGAGTCTTTACGGAACCAACATGCTCACTTAAGTGACAAGCAGCGTCAATTGCAAGAGGCGATAGAGGTTGAAGATACCGCAAAACATGTTGCGGCTTCTGAGGCCGTGGGATCAGAGCTTGATGATCAGGTTGTCGATACGGTTTCTCAACATGCTGAGGATATACAATCTGCCTCAAACACAGGTGAGCAATTAGAGGCAAAATCAGATGCAAAATCGCCAACATCAACTGCTGAATAGGCTTAATCATCATCAGGGTAAGGTGCCGCCATTTCGCGCAGTGGCCAGTGGTCAACTGGTGCGTGTTGTCGGCTTAACCTTAGAAGCAAGCGGTTGCCGTGCGCCTGTGGGCAGTTTATGTTCGATCGAAACCATGGCGGGCGAGTTAATCGCCGAGGTGGTCGGGTTTGATGGCGAACTATTATATTTAATGCCCATTGAAGAATTACGTGGTGTATTGCCCGGTGCGCGGGTTGTGCCTTTGGGGGAACAAACTGGACTCAATGTTGGTTTATCCCTGCTAGGACGCGTACTCGATGGTAACGGCGTGCCTTTAGATGGTTTAGGCGCGTTGCAAACCGACCAACAAGCGCCAAGACATAGCGCTGCCATTAATCCCTTATCCCGCCGTGCTATTACTGAACCGCTGGACGTTGGCGTTCGCGCTATCAACGCTATGCTGACCGTGGGCAAAGGCCAACGTATGGGCTTGTTTGCGGGCTCAGGTGTAGGTAAGAGTGTGCTCTTAGGTATGATGACTCGCGGTACTACCGCCGACATTATTGTGGTTGGGCTAGTGGGTGAGCGTGGCCGGGAAGTGAAAGAGTTTATTGAGGAAATTCTTGGTGAGAAGGGTCGAGCGCGTTCAGTCGTTGTTGCTGCGCCTGCGGATACATCGCCTCTGATGCGCCTTCGCGCCTGTGAAACCTCGACTCGTATTGCCGAATACTTTCGCGATTTAGGCTATAACGTTTTATTGCTTATGGACAGTTTAACACGCTACGCCCAAGCGCAGCGTGAAATTGCTTTGGCTGTGGGTGAACCGCCTGCGACTAAAGGTTATCCGCCTTCTGTGTTTGCAAAATTGCCACGTTTAGTTGAACGCGCCGGAAACGGTGGCCCCGGGCAAGGTTCAATTACGGCATTTTATACTGTGTTGACGGAAGGGGACGATCAACAGGATCCCATTGCCGATGCTTCGCGGGCGATCCTCGATGGTCACATTGTCTTGTCACGTTCGCTTGCGGATTCGGGGCACTATCCTGCGATTGATATTGAAGCTTCTATTAGCCGAGTCGCGCCTATGGTGATCTCCAATGAACATTTGGAGGCGATGCGCCGCGTGAAACAAACCTATTCTTTGTATCAGCAAAATCGAGATTTGATTTCTATTGGGGCCTATGCCCAAGGAAGCGATCCTCGCATTGATAATGCGATACGACTGCAGCCAGCAATGAATGCTTTTTTGCGACAAACCATGCGTGATGCATTTAGCTTTGCCGATAGCCAAGTCATGCTTGGGCAACTTGCTGCACAGTGCAAATAATGGCGTCATCGAATTAATTGAGGTCTAGTATGGCTAACGCCGATCCCTTGTTGTTAGTGTTAAAGCTTGCCAATGATGCCGAAGAACAAGCGGCTTTATTGTTAAAATCTGCGCAGTTAGAGTGTCAAAAACGGTTGAATCAACTCAGTGCTCTAAATAACTATCGCTTAGAATACATGAAGCAAATGCAATCCCAGCAAGGTCAAGCCATCAGTGCTAGTCACTATCACCAGTTTCACCGTTTTATTCGTCAGATCGATGACGCAATTATCCAGCAAAATCGCGTCGTAGCCGACGGTGAAAAGCAAAAAGAATATCGACAACAACATTGGTTGGAAAAGCAAAAAAAACGTAAGGCAGTAGAATTACTCTTAGCCAGTAAAGAGAAGAAGCGTCAAGTGGTTGAACAAAAAAGGGAGCAAAAAATGACCGATGAATTTGCTTCCCAGCAATTTTATCGCCGTCATCAACGTTAGTGAAATGATAGGCATCTTTACTGCTCGCTAGCCGGATAGGCTCTTTAGTTTTTTTGTATTGATGGCATAAGCATCAATTCGGCACCTCTCAGTGTTAATTCTTTTCGATATGCTGTCGTAAAACCTGATGTTTTGGCATCTTATTTGCTTTGATTTAGTCCATGACCCTGCAACCGCAGTGTTTAATTGACGTTTCTACCTAGCCATTTTCTTTTTTTGCTGGGTGATGTTTGGGAGCACTTATGCAACAAATGACCAATATCCTGTTAAGTAAAACAGGCAACTCTGCGGCCAATTCCGCTAAGACATCTTCCCAAGAGTCTAATAATGAAGACTTTTCATCTACACTTGCGTCAGTCACCGCTAGCTCATTTTCTATTTCTGCGTCTAAAAAAACCATTGCTAACACTGATGATACTGTGCAGGTTACCTCTGCTGATAAAGTAAAAGATGACGATATATCAACTGATGACGCCGACGTAAATCTCATTTTTGCCCAAATTAGCATGGCAAATGATATGAAGAAAACGGCATCAGATGGAGATAGTTTGCCGCTAGCATTTTTAAATGCTGAAGAAGATATGACCGAAATGACTGGTGGAGAAAATATTGATACTTCATCAGCTTTATTAACCGGCTCAGCATTGGCATCTACTGTTTCTGCTGAGATTGAACTGGCATCAGATATAGATGAAGCGGGTTTTTCTGCTGAATTACAAAAGTTAGTTTCTACTAGCCCAGATATGGCAGCAATTTCAATCGCAGATGACGTGAAACCATCTTCTTTGACTGATAAGTCACTCGTGCATATTCTTCCCATAGACCCAAATATACTTGAAGCGTCAGCAGATAGTGATGCTGTGATTGATCCAAATTTGACCGATGACGCTTTAGAATTACCTTTAGAAGACACTGAGCTTGTCTCTGCCACTGAAGTCGGGGTGAGTATAGATGAGTCTTTAGTTGAGAATGAGGTCACACTTAATGCTGTGATTAATCAAGCGGGCTTAGCGAACAGTGCAACGATAAAGTCGGTAACCAACACTGCGGCAAAAGCAACGACTAGTAGCTCTACAGTGAATAGTCTCAATACGGCTAATATCGCGACCTCGGGAAATACTTTCGACCTGAATACCTTAGGCTCTTCAACTTCATCTGAACCATTAGATACAACATCTGTAACAGAAAGTGATCTTGATGGGAGTCCCAATTCCGATTTGGCTGCTAACCTATTACTGAAAGATGCTAAATTAACGGTTGCGATGGATATTCCCAGAGACGAAAGTTTTATGGATGATAGTAATACTTTCTCAGAACTTAAGTCGACATCATCCATACAGACACTCTCGATGTCACAATTAAATCGCCAAGAAACCATGCAAGTTCAGTTGTCATTGCGTCAAGGAGTAGAACAGCAAAACCAAATGCAGGAGATGATCCAACGATTTTCACCTGTGATGAAGCAGCAATTGATTACTATGGTGAGTCAAGGCATCCAACATGCGGAAATCCGGCTCGATCCCCCTGAGCTTGGGCATATGTTGGTAAAGATCCAAGTGCATGGCGACCAAACCCAAGTACAGTTCCATGTTACTCAGCCGCAAACGCGTGATCTGGTTGAACAAGCTATGCCAAGATTACGTGAGTTATTGCAAGAGCAAGGGATGCAGTTGGCTGACAGCCATGTTTCTCAAGGCGATCAAGGTGAGCGTCGTGAAGGTAGTTTCGGTGATGGCGGCAGTTCAAATGCGGCTGATATGGATGAAATCTCGGCAGAAGAGTTACATTTAGGTTTAAATCAAGCGATTAGTGTAACTTCAGGTATAGATTATTACGCTTAAGCAGGTAACCTATAGCAATGACTGACATAATTACGTTTCAAATAAAACAGTAATGAGTTTCCGCCTAAATTAAAGAGAATAGTGATGGCTAAGGAAGAATCGTTAGAACTTGAAAGTACTGCAGAGCCTAAGAGTAAGAAGAAACTATTTATTTTTGCTGGTGTAGGCGTTTTAGTCGCGCTGTTAATCGGTGGCGGCGTCTGGTTCTTTATGGGAAGCAGTACCGAAGAGGTTCCCGCCGTAGCAGCAGATAGTGCTGTTCAGGCTGAAGTACCAGCATCAGGAGAAGTAGCTACCGCATCATATGTGCCTATGCCGCGTCCTTTCTTATTCAACTTACCTGGGCCTGATAGGGCTCGTTTAGTTGAGATTAAAGTGCAGCTGATGGTGCGTGGTACCGATGATGATGTGCTAACACAAAAACATATTCCGCTGATTGAAGATGCGCTTTTAACGACCTTTAGTGGTGCAGATGTGCAAAAGCTCAGCACGCAAGCGGGGAAAGATGAGTTACGGCAGTTAGCACTTTTGAGTGTGCAAAATACTCTACAGTCAGTAACTGGGCGTAAGGTTGTCGAGAAAGTACTATTTACCGGTTTTGTAATGCAATAATCCTTTAACTTCAGCACCAAAAGAGGCGAAGGCAATATAGTGAGTGATTTATTAAGCCAAGACGAAATTGATGCGCTATTGCACGGGGTTGATGACGTCGATGATGACGAAATTGACGCTGTTGGAGAAGATGCCCGTTCCTACGATTTCTCTTCCCAAGATCGAATAGTTCGTGGGCGTATGCCGACGCTGGAAATCGTGAATGAGCGTTTTGCGCGCCATTTGCGCATTAGTATGTTTAATATGATGCGCCGAGCGGCCGAAGTGTCGATCAACGGTGTACAGATGCTCAAGTTTGGTGAGTACGTACATACGCTTTTTGTTCCTACTAGCTTGAATATGGTGCGTTTTAGCCCACTCAAAGGCACAGCATTGATCACCATGGAAGCGCGACTGGTATTTATCCTAGTGGATAACTTCTTTGGTGGCGATGGGCGTTTCCATGCCAAGATTGAAGGGCGAGAATTTACGCCGACAGAAAGACGAATAGTGCAGTTACTGCTTAAGATTATATTTGAAGATTATAAAGATGCTTGGGCGCCCGTAATGGATGTTGAGTTTGATTATTTGGACTCTGAAGTCAATCCCGCCATGGCGAACATTGTTAGTCCTACCGAAGTTGTGGTGATTAATTCATTCCATATTGAAGTCGATGGAGGCGGTGGTGATTTTCATATCACTATGCCTTACTCCATGATTGAACCTATCCGAGAGTTACTCGATGCGGGTGTGCAAAGTGACAAGCAAGATACTGATATGCGTTGGTCACAGGCATTGCACGATGAAATCATGGATGTGAAGGTTGGGTTCGATGCCAATATTGTTGAACATGAATTAACGCTCAAAGAGGTCATGAATTTTAAAGCGGGCGATATTATTCCGATTGAGTTACCCGAGTTTATCATGATGAAAATCGAGGATTTACCGACATATCGTTGTAAAATGGGCCGTTCTAGAGATAACCTAGCGCTTAAAATATGTGAGAAAATCCCTCGGCCAGAGACAGTTAAATCTGAGCTGCAATTGGTGACGCGTAAGGGTAAATCTCGTGATATATCAGAATTATAAGGTGAAGTAAGATGAGCACAGACGATACGGATGATTGGGCTGCAGCAATGGCAGAACAAGCGTTAGAAGAAGCCAACGCAATTGAACTCGATGAGCTGGTTGATGATTCAAGACCTATTTCTAAGGCTGAAGCGGCTAAGTTAGATACAATTTTAGATATTCCTGTCACCATTTCGATGGAAGTGGGCCGTAGCTATATTAGTATTCGAAACTTATTACAACTTAACCAAGGTTCTGTGGTTGAGTTAGATAGAGTCGCAGGTGAACCGTTAGATGTGATGGTCAATGGCACGCTTATCGCTCACGGTGAAGTGGTGGTGGTAAACGATAAATTCGGTATTCGCTTAACGGATGTGATCAGTCAAACTGAGCGAATTAAAAAGCTTAAATAATTCGAGATGTAAAAGTCGTTGGAACTTTAAATGAGCACATCGGTAATACAGAGTTTAGTGGTAGCGGTTCAAGCGAGCGCCGATAGCCTCGGTGGGGAAGGCGCAGCTAATATTGCTTCAATAGCGCCTGCTGCTACAAAAATGGCAGAACCTTCTCAAGTTGCGACCTTAGCAAGTATGTTAGGCGGCTTGATTCTGGTTTTATTATTAATTTTCGCGTTAGCTTATTTACTGAGAAGGTTTAATTTAGTCCCCACGACCAATGGCGTGCTAAAGACTATTGCTGTGACTTCCCTCGGTCAAAAAGAGCGTTTAGTCTTGGTTCAGGTGGGAGAACAACAATATTTACTTGGGGTTAGCTCGCAGCAGGTGAGTTTGATTGATAAGTTAGCTGAACCTATCCATCTAGAAGCTGATTCGTTTGCGAGTCGATTACGCCAGGCGAAATTAAAACAATGACAACACGTATCCTCGCGTTAGTTGGGTTCGTTATGCTGCTATTGATGCCGTCAGCATGGGCCGCAGATGGCGTCTTACCTGCTGTAACAGTAACAACGGCGCCAGACGGCTCAACGGAATATTCGGTCACAATGCAGATTTTACTGCTGATGACATCGCTGAGTTTTTTACCTGCGATGCTCATCATGTTGACCTCTTTCACGCGGATTATCATTGTCCTGTCGATATTACGCCAAGCCATTGGATTACAACAGACTCCATCTAATCAAGTCTTAATTGGCATGAGTTTGTTCATGACTTTTTTTATCATGGCACCGGTATTCGACCGGATTTATGATGAAGGGGTGAAGCCTTATATCGATGAGCAATTAACCTTGCAGCAAGCGTTTGATAAAGGGAAAGAGCCGCTGAGAGGCTTTATGTTGGGCCAAGTAAGAACGACGGATTTAAAGACCTTTATTGAGATTTCTGGCTATAAGGATATTAAGTCTCCCGAAGAAGCACCCATGAGTGTGTTAGTGCCCGCTTTCATTACCAGTGAGTTAAAAACCGCATTTCAGATTGGCTTTATGCTATTTGTGCCTTTTTTAGTACTCGATTTAGTGGTGGCGAGTATCTTGATGGCTATGGGTATGATGATGTTATCTCCCATGATAGTGTCGCTGCCGTTTAAGATCATGTTGTTTGTGCTCGTAGATGGTTGGAGCTTAGTCCTCGGGACATTAGCGAATAGTTTCGGATAGCCAAGGGAGAGTAAACACATGAGTCCTGAGGCGCTAATTGATATTTTTCGTGAAGCTCTCGCTGTTATCGTCATGATGGTGTCTGCTATTGTGTTGCCTGGGCTGGGAATTGGGTTAATTGTTGCTGTGTTTCAAGCGGCTACTTCTATTAACGAGCAGACCTTAAGTTTCCTTCCGCGTTTGTTAGTGACACTTTTTGGCCTAATGTTTATGGGGCACTGGTTAGTTGAAACCCTGATGGACTTTTTCATCGAGATGGTGAATCGCATTCCTCAAGTGATAGGCTAACGCGATGGAGCTGCTGCTCGATACCTTAATGCAAACCATTGCTGCTTATATTTGGCCAATGTTTCGCGTCGCGAGCATGTTGATGGTCATGGTAGTATTTGGGGCGGCAACGACACCAACTCGAGTGCGTTTATTATTGGCGATGGCAATTACCTTTGCGATAGCACCCGTTCTTCCTCCAACTAAAAATGTGGATTTATTTTCGTTAAGCGCAGTGTTCATCACGGCGCAGCAAATTATTATCGGTGTTGCCATGGGATTTGTGACTCAAATGGTGATGCAAGTCTTTGTGCTCACCGGACAGATCATTGGTATGCAGACTAGTTTAGGCTTTGCCTCTATGGTTGATCCCGGTTCTGGCCAACAAACACCCGTTATTGGTAACTTTTTCCTTTTATTGGCGACATTGATTTTCTTAGCTGTGGACGGCCATCTTTTGATGATCCGTATGCTAGTGGCGAGCTTTGAAACTTTGCCGATTTCTAATCAAGGCTTAACACTGACAAGTTATCGATCGCTGGCTGATTGGGGGTCGTATATGTTTGGTGCGGCACTCACTATGTCGATATCTGCGATTATCGCCTTGTTATTAGTCAACTTGTCCTTCGGGGTCATGACCCGCGCCGCGCCGCAATTGAATATTTTCTCTATTGGTTTTCCGATCACTATGATTGGTGGACTGTTTATTCTGTGGTTAACCCTAACACCGGTAATGGCACACTTCGATGAAGTATGGTCGACGGCTCAAGTGCTGCTTTGCGATATGTTAGCGCTCCAATGTAACGCTGATGGCTTGATATGATGGGATTAGGAGAAGCCCATGGCTGAAGAATCAAGTGGCGAACGTACAGAGGAACCCACGGGGAGGCGTCTAGAACAGGCGCGGGAAAAAGGACAGATTGCACGTTCGAAAGAACTCGGGACTGCAGCGGTATTGATTTCGGCGGCATGTGGGTTTTATATGCTAGGCCCGAGTTTGGCCATTAGCCTAACTCGGGTGTTTGAAATTGTATTTACCATGGATAGGGCGCAAATTTTTGATACTAATGAAATGTTCAACGTGTGGGGTGTTGTTGCGAGTGAAATAGCCTGGCCCATGGCTAAAATTATGCTACTGATTGTGGTTGTTGCGTTTATCGGTAACGTCTCTCTTGGAGGGATCAATTTTTCGACCCAAGCTATGATGCCAAAAGCCAGTAAAATGAGTCCCCTTGCTGGTTTTAAACGCATGTTTGGCGTACAGGCTCTGGTTGAACTCACCAAAGGCATTGCAAAATTTTCGGTAGTAGCGTTTTCTGCTTATTTTTTATTAAGCTTCTACTTCAATGACATCATGTTGCTGTCTAGCGACCATCTTCCTGGTAATGTTTACCATGCATTAGATTTGTTGGTTTGGATGTTTATCCTGTTATGTTCCTCGATTTTGTTTATTGTCGTCATCGATGTGCCGTTCCAAATTTGGAATCACAACAAGCAACTTAAGATGACCAAACAAGAAGTAAAAGATGAATATAAAGACACTGAGGGTAAACCTGAGGTGAAAGGGCATATACGGCAGATGCAACGTGAACTAGCACAAAGGCGTATGATGGCTGAAGTGCCAAATGCCGATGTGATTGTCGTTAACCCTGAGCATTTTGCTGTTGCGATTAAATACGATGTGCAGCGCTCTGCGGCTCCCTTTGTGATAGCGAAAGGTGTTGATGATGTGGCCTTTAAAATACGTGAGATTGCCCGCGCGCACAATATTGCGATTGTCTCGGCCCCACCACTTGCAAGGGCTATTTATCATACGACTAAGTTAGACCAGCAGATCCCTGAAGGTTTGTTTACTGCTGTCGCACAGATTTTGGCTTATGTATTCCAGCTGCGCCAGTACCAAAAAGGTCGAGGTCGCAAGCCTATCCCAATACCACTTAATCAACCCATTCCCGATGAGTTAAAATATTAAGATCTAAGCTAAAAATTCTTTGAAGTCGTGATATTATTGGCGCCAATACGCTATTGGCGTATTTTTTGCTTTCATGCTGTCATACGTCAAAGTTTAGGTAAATATGAATGGATGTTAGAGCGACCTTAGGTCAAGTAAAACAAATGCGCTTGAGCACGTTTAAAGGTATAGGCACTCCTATACTCGTACTCGCAGCATTGGCCATGATAGTTTTACCTATCCCTCCATTTCTATTAGACATACTCTTTTCATTCAACATAGCCTTAGCGCTCATCGTATTATTAGTCGCAATTTATACTGATAGACCGTTGGATTTTGCTGCTTTCCCAAGTGTCCTGCTAGTGGCGACATTATTACGTCTTGCGCTTAACGTTGCCTCTACTCGTGTGGTTTTACTCGAGGGTCATAATGGCGGTGATGCCGCAGGTAAGGTGATTGAAGCCTTCGGTTCTGTGGTGATCGGTGGTAACTATGCCGTTGGTCTAGTGGTATTTATCATTTTGATTATCATCAACTTTGCGGTGGTGACTAAAGGTGCTGGTCGTATCGCTGAAGTTAGCGCCCGCTTCACCTTGGATGCTATGCCTGGTAAGCAAATGGCAATTGATGCTGACTTAAATGCTGGAACCTTAAATCAAGACCAAGCGAGAATACGCCGTGCCGAAGTGACCCGTGAAGCCGATTTCTATGGTGCGATGGACGGTGCGTCCAAATTCGTTAAAGGGGATGCGATTGCCGGTATCATGATCTTAGTGATCAATATCGTAGGTGGTTTCATCATAGGGATTGTGCAGCATGGCTTAAGTTTCTCTGAAGCGGTTGAAATTTATACCTTACTGACTATCGGTGATGGTTTAGTAGCGCAGATCCCTGGTCTATTATTGTCAATCGCCGCAGCCTTGATGGTGACCCGTCAAAATGAGTCAGGTGATATGGGCCAAATGATGATGAGTCAGATGTTTGACAGTCATAAGTCATTGGGTATCGCCGCCGGAGTCCTGTTTGTCATGGGTATTGTTCCTGGTATGCCACACATGGCGTTTTTAAGCTTTGCCTTTATGACTGCTGGTGCAGCTTATTTTGTTTATAAACGAAATGAAAACAAACGTCTTAAAGCGCTAGAACAAGTGAAATCGGGTCCAATAGAAAGACAAGATAAAGAGCCTAAAGAGCTAGGTTGGGACGATGTACATCATGTTGATACTATTGGTCTTGAGGTCGGATATCGTTTGATCCCTCTGGTAGACAAGGGCCAAGGTGGCGAGTTACTAAGCCGCATTAAAGGCGTGCGTAAAAAGTTGTCTCAGGAACTAGGCTTCTTAGTGCCCGCGGTGCATATTCGCGATAACTTAGATTTATCACCTAATGCTTATCGCATTTCATTAATGGGCGTCGTCGTCGGAGAGGCAGATATTCGTCATGATTGCGAATTGGCGATCAACCCTGGTCAAGTCTATGGCAAACTCGATGGTATCGAAACGCGCGATCCCGCCTTTGGCCTTGAAGCCGTATGGATCGCCCCTGAGTTACGTGAGCACGCACAAACATTAGGTTATACCGTCGTCGATGCCGCCACTGTTGTTGCAACTCATATTAGTCAATTACTCACAAATAATGCCGCTAAGTTGTTAGGCTACGAAGAAGTGCAACAACTGATGGATATGCTTGCGAAACACTCACCTAAGCTGGTTGATGGCTTTATTCCAGATATCATGCCACTAGGACATGTCGTAAAAGTGATGCAGAACCTATTAAATGAAGGGGTTTCAGTTAGAGACTTGCGTACTATAGTGCAAACTTTGTTAGAATATGGCACTAAGAGTAATGACACTGAAGTCTTGACTGCCGCTGTGCGTATCGCTTTGAAACGTATGATAGTTCAGGAAATCTCAGGCCCAGAGCTCGAAATCCCCGTCATTACTTTGGCGCCAGAGTTGGAACAGATGTTGCATCAGTCAATGCAAGCAACCGGTGGTGATGGTCCTAATATTGAACCCGGTCTTGCAGAACGCATGCAGCAGTCCCTTGCCGATGCGGCTCAGAAGCAAGAAATGGTCGGACAACCCGCCATATTGTTGACGTCAGGTATGTTACGCGCGACGCTGTCACGCTTTGTTAAACATACTATTCCTAATCTCAGAGTCATTTCATATCAAGAAATACCTGATGAGAAGCAAATACGTATCGTATCTGCAGTCGGCCAGTAGAGGACGCATAAGTGAAGATTAAACGATTTTTTGCCAAAGACATGCGCGCCGCACTGGCCCAAGTGAAAGAAACACTCGGCTCAGATGCCGTCATTATGTCAAATAAAAAAGTGAACGGTGGCATCGAAATTGTCGCTGCCGTTGACTATGACGAACCTAAAGCGAAAACTGCAGCCACTGCGCCAGCACCGACCTTTATGGACGTGAGCGACGATCTCGTGTCCCTGGGTGCTAAGCAGCCAGTTCGTGTAGAAACTCGCGCTAAGCCAGCCGCACCTGCAGACTCATTACAAGCCTTACTTGAGAAGCAGCAAAGCCGTTTGAATCAACAAATGTCACATCAGCAAGTTGATGCCGAGTTACCAGCATGGGCTAAGGGCTTACAAGCCCCTACTGCTGTGAAACCAGAACGTCGTGAAGCACCTTCCTCGTTTGATAAAAAACCACAAACATCACAGAAACAAAGTGCTGATATTGAGGCTATGCGGGATGAATTAGCATCACTTCGTAATTTACTGACACATCAAGTATCCTCCTTGATGACGGAACATAAAAAACGCATCGATCCCGTCGGTGCTATGCTCGAAGCCAAATTGCTTGAGGCTGAATTCTCCCCTGCGGTTGCGAATAAATTAGCCGCGCTGAGCCAGCATTATACGCCGGCTGAATTAGTCAGAGCATTACCACAAAGTCTCGCTAATATGCTTGACAATCAGGGTGATGACATTGTGAAACAGGGCGGGGTGGTTGCATTAGTTGGTCCTACTGGCGTTGGTAAAACAACGTCATTAGCTAAACTTGCTGCCCGTTTTGCGGCACATCATGGTGCTGAACATGTTGCTTTAATTACCACAGATCATTATCGCATCGGAGCCTATGAGCAATTAGCAACTTATGGCAAAATAATGGGCTGCCCAGTAAAGCAAGCTCATGATCTAAATGAATTAGAGCAAATTCTCTATCAGTTTAGGAATCGCAAGCTAGTATTGATAGATACGGCTGGCATGGGACAGCGAGATATGCGCCTTTACCAGCAACTTGATAATTTAACTGCAAATAGCAGGATACCTATCCGCAGTTATCTGGTACTGTCTGCGACAGGGCAGCGCCGTGTGCTGCAAGATGCAGTCAATCATTTTAAACGCATTCCCCTATCTGGTGTCGTTCTCACAAAACTCGATGAATCTGTGTCGTTAGCAGGGGCATTAAGTGTGTTGATCCAAAACGGATTACCATTAAGTTATATTACTGATGGACAAAGAGTTCCTGAAGATATGAAAGTTGCGGATACCCTAGATTTAGCCCAGCAGGCACTCGCAGCGTTAGATAGTACAGAACAACAATCATTACAAGACACAGCGTGGTCAGATAATATGGCCTGTGCATTTGAGTAGATTTATGACCCTGGATCAAGCAAGTGGTTTACGTATGATGAATCAACCCTATAACGAAAAAGTGAAAGTAATCGCGGTCACTGGTGGTAAAGGAGGCGTGGGTAAAACCAGCGTTTCTATTAATACTGCTGTGGCATTAGCCGAAAAAGGCAAGCGTGTCTTGGTACTTGACGCTGACCTTGGCTTAGCAAACGTCGACGTCATGCTGGGTATTCGTGCCGAGCGTAACCTCTCCCATGTTCTCTCTGGTGATGCAGAGCTTGACGATATTATCGTTCGTGGTCCAAAGGGGATAGGCATAGTACCAGCCACCTCTGGAACACAGGGGATGGTGGAATTAAGCCCGGCGCAACATGCTGGATTAATCCGTGCATTTAGTGAGATGCGGACTCAGTTTGATATTCTAGTCGTAGATACTGCTGCTGGGATCTCAGATATGGTGCTCAGTTTCTCACGTGCTTCGCAGGATGTGCTAGTAGTTGTTTGTGATGAACCCACTTCGATTACCGATGCCTACGCCCTGATTAAAATTCTCAGCCGTGAGCATGGCGTGTTCCGTTTTAAAATAGTTGCCAATATGGTGCGTAGTTTACGCGAAGGTATGGAATTATTTGCTAAACTCAGTAAAGTGACCGACAGATTTTTAGATGTTGCACTTGAATTAGTCGCCACGATTCCATTTGACGAAAACTTACGTAAATCTGTTCGTAAACAAAAATTGGTGGTTGAAGCTTATCCTAAATCACCAGCGGCAATTGCTTATCAAGGATTGGCAAATAAAATTTTGAGCTGGCCTGTGCCGCAGCAACCTGGTGGGCATTTGGAGTTTTTCGTTGAGCGTTTAGTACAACGACCAGATTTTCAAGAGGAAAAAACGAGTGAATAAAGCCGCTGCGTATACTTGTTTAGACAATAAATCGTCGATCGTTGAACAGTATGCTCCGTTGGTTAAAAGAATTGCGCATCATTTACTCGCCAGACTACCTGCATCTGTGCAGTTAGATGATTTACTCCAAGCTGGGATGATGGGGTTACTAGAAGCATCATCCAAGTTTGATGGTGGCAAGGGTGCGAAATTTGAAACCTTCGCCGGCATACGCATACGTGGAGCCATGTTAGATGAAATTCGTCGTGGCGACTGGGTCCCTCGTTCCGTTCATCGTAACAATCGTAAGGTTGCACACGCTATTGATGAGTTAGAGCAAGAACTGGGCCGTGATGCACGCGACACAGAAATTGCAGAAAAACTTGATATGACGCTCGATGAGTACCATCATATTCTTAACGATGTTTCTGTCGGAAAAATCATAGGGATAGAAGATTTAGGCGTATCTCAGGATATACTTACAGTGAGTGATCGGTCCGATGATGATTCATTTGAAGCATTAGCTGAGAACCAATTTCATTCTGCTCTGGTTGAGGCAATTAAATTATTGCCTGAAAGAGATGCATTAGTGTTATCCCTGTACTACGATGAAGCATTGAATTTAAAAGAGATTGGCGCCATTCTTGAAGTCAGTGAATCGCGGGTTAGCCAGATATTAAGTCAGGCAATGTTGCGATTGAAAGCTAAACTCAAGCACTGGACATAAGTATAATTATTAATCGAGCACAGAATGTCAGCTCACCGGAGGAAACCTTGGACAAGAATATGAAGATTCTCATTGTTGACGATTTTTCGACAATGAGGCGTATCATCAAGAACTTGTTGCGAGACTTGGGGTTTAATAACACCCAAGAAGCAGACGATGGCTCAACAGCCCTGCCGATGTTGCAAAAGGGGGATTTTGATTTTGTTGTTACAGATTGGAATATGCCTGGTATGCAAGGAATCGATCTGTTAAAAGCAATTCGCGCTGATGATTCGCTAAAGCATTTACCCGTATTAATGGTAACTGCTGAAGCAAAACGTGAACAGATTATTGCTGCCGCTCAAGCGGGAGTGAATGGTTATGTGGTTAAGCCTTTTACCGCTGCAACGCTGAAAGAGAAGTTAGATAAAATATTCGAACGACTCGCTTGAGCAAGGATGAGCTATGAAGTCACAAACATCAGGGCTCATCACGCTCGAGCAAGCTCAGCATTTAGTTGAATTATTAAGTGCAGGTGAGCAAAGTCAGGCAGATGATTTATTTCGGGAGCTTGCTGCTCCACTGCAACGAGAATTATTCGAAGAAGTAGGTAAATTAACTCGGCAACTTCATAGTGCGCTGATGGATTTTCAAGTTGATAATCGTCTTGCTGAATTAGCCAATACAGAGATCCCCGATGCCAAGCAACGTTTAAATTACGTTATTGACATGACCGAACAAGCTGCAAATAAAACCATGGATGCGGTTGAAGAATGTTTACCTTTGGCTAATGCCGTGACCGTAAATATTCAAAATGTCATGCCATCTTGGGACAGATTAATGCGACGCGAGATAGCGCTGACTGAATTTAAGGGCCTTTGTCACGATGTACAAGACCTTATGTCTCGTAGTGCAAATGACTCGACTCGATTACGTGAATTGCTTAATCAAATTTTGATGGCGCAAGATTTTCAAGACTTAACAGGACAAATAATACGTCGTGTTATTGATCTAGTAATGGAAGTAGAAAGTAATCTGGTTTCTATGCTGACGGTATTTGGTGAGCAACCTATGATTGAAAGTCAGATTGCTCAGAAAAATAATATTGAAGCAGAAGGCCCGATAATGAATGCCGAGCTTCGTCAAGATGTGGTAACGGGTCAAGACGAAGTGGATGATCTTCTATCGAGTCTGGGTTTCTAACTGGGAGTCAATTTGATGGCCTTTGATGTAGATGAAGAGATACTCCAGGACTTTTTAATCGAAGCCGGTGAAATTTTAGAGCTTCTGCAAGAGCAACTCGTTGCGCTTGAAAATAATCCTGATGATACTAACTTGCTGAACGCCATTTTCCGTGGTTTTCATACCGTTAAAGGTGGTGCTGGCTTTCTTAGCTTAACTCCCATGGTTGATGTTTGTCATGAGGCTGAGAATACCTTCGATTTATTGCGGACAGGCAAGCGTAGCGTTAACGCAGAGTTGATGGATATTATTTTGCAGGCTGTTGATGCAATTAATACCATGTTTGCGCAAACCCAGCAGGGCGAGCAACAAGATCCCGCCGATTCAAGTTTGTTAGCGAGACTTAAAATGCTCAGTTCAGGTGCGCCTTTGCCATCTGAAGTCGCTTCTGCCAAGGTTGCAGAGCCAGAACCTGTTGTTGAAGTCATTATTGATACTCCTACCCCTCAAGAAATCCCTGCTGATATAAGTGATAACTCATCTTCCATTGAAAATACGTCTTCAAGTATCGATGATATCAATGATGCTGAATTTGAAGCTTTATTGGATGCGCTTCATGGTTCAGGAAAGGGACCTGCGGTCGCTGCTACCACATTTGTATCTGAACCAGTTGCTGCAAAGCCTGCTGCACCAATTAAAACACCTTCAACATCAGGTGATGACATCACTGATGATGAGTTCGAGGCGTTACTGGATGAACTTCATGGCTCAGGTAAATTTAAAGCTGAGGCTGAAGTGCCTGTTAAGCCTAAGGTTGTGGCAACACCTGCGCCTCAACCGATTGTAGATGCTGATGAAATTACCGATGATGAGTTTGAACGATTACTCGATGAACTCCATGGGAAAGGCGGAGCACCTGCGAAAGCCGAAGTTAAAACGCCTACGACACCCATTTCGACTGTAGCACCTACTGCTGCACCACATGCTCCTGCGCCAGTTAAAGCCGCAGTACCAGCTCCTGCTCCAGTCGTTGCTGCAAAACCTAAGGTGGAAATTGCGGTTGTCGATAAAGCACCTGCTAAGGCTAGCTCTGCGAATGTGCCTCAGGGTGAAACAACAGTACGTGTAGATACCGCACGACTCGACCAGATCATGAATATGGTGGGTGAGTTAGTGTTAGTGCGTAATCGATTGGTGAGCTTAGGCATCAGCCGTGATGATGAGGAGATGTCGAAAGCTCTCGCGAACTTAGATCTCGTTACTGCCGATTTGCAAGGCGCTGTGATGAAAACCCGTATGCAACCGATCAAGAAAGTGTTTGGTCGTTTCCCTCGGGTGGTACGTGATCTTGCTCGTACACTAAACAAAGAAATTGATTTGATCATGGTCGGTGAAGAAACTGACTTAGATAAAAACCTCGTTGAAGCGCTTGCCGATCCACTCGTCCACTTAGTGCGTAACTCTGTGGACCATGGTATCGAGATGCCAAATGAGCGTGAAGCTAGTGGTAAGCCAAGAACGGGAACGATTACCTTATCTGCAAGTCAGGAAGGCGACCATATACTGCTGAAAATCGAAGACGATGGCGCAGGCATGGATCCTGAAAAACTCAAAAAAATTGCCATAAACCGTGGTGTGCTCGATGAAGATTCTGCTTCGCGGATGACAGACAGCGAAGCCTATAATTTGATTTTTGCACCAGGTTTTTCAACTAAAGTTGAGATTTCAGATATTTCAGGCCGTGGTGTTGGGATGGACGTGGTAAAAACTCGTATCACCCAGCTGAATGGCACTGTACATATTGATTCCATGAAAGGTAAGGGAACGATACTTGAGATTAAAGTACCGCTAACACTGGCGATTATGCCAACCTTAATGGTCGATGTCGCTAAACAAGTGTTCGCATTACCTCTATCTAGCGTGAATGAGATTTTCCATCTCGATCTCACAAAAACCAATATTGTTGATGGGCAATTGACTGTCATAGTGCGTAATAAGGCCGTACCTTTGTTCTATTTGGAACACTGGCTACATAGAAACAAAACGACCTTTAAACATGGCGATAAAAAGCATGGTCATGTGGTTATCGTGCAATTAGGCATGATGCAAATTGGTTTTGTAGTGGATGCCTTAATAGGACAAGAAGAGGTCGTTATTAAGCCTCTTGGCGCTATGTTACATGGCACACCTGGGATGGCTGGTGCGACAATTACATCGGATGGTGGTATTGCACTGATCTTAGATGTTCCTGGATTGCTAAAGCATTATGCGAAAAGTAAGAATTAGTTTCCAAGCTAAGGAATGGAATGGCCATTAAAGTATTAGTCGTTGATGACTCAAGTTTTTTCAGACGACGTGTTAGTGAAATAGTCAATCAAGATCCTGAACTGGAAGTTATCGCGACGGCCTCAAATGGGGCCGAAGCGGTGAAGTTGGCTGCTGAGCTTAATCCCCAAGTTATCACTATGGATATTGAGATGCCTGTAATGGATGGTATTACTGCTGTTCGTGAAATCATGGCTAAGTGTCCGACTCCGATCTTGATGTTTTCTTCTTTAACCCATGATGGCGCTAAAGCAACGTTAGACGCTTTAGATGCTGGTGCATTAGATTTTCTACCTAAACGTTTTGAAGATATTGCGACCAACAAAGATGATGCCATTTTATTGTTGCAACAAAGAGTTAAGGCATTGGGACGACGCAGAATGTTTCGTCCGATTGCACGTCCTGTGGTTGCGCCAACACCTAGTGTGCGTCCAACAGGTAGCGTTTTAGGTACAACCAGTATATCGGCTCATACGCCTGTCGCAGCTCCTGTTAGAACCTCAACGGCAACGACGATTCGTGCAAGTGGTAAGCAGTATAAATTATTGCTGATCGGTACATCTACTGGTGGTCCGGTTGCGCTGCAAAAAATACTCACGCAGTTTCCAGCAAACTATCCGCATCCTATTTTATTAATCCAGCATATGCCTGCTGCCTTTACCCCTGCATTTGCGAGTCGTTTAAATGGCTTATGTAAGATTGAAGTAAAAGAGGCCGCTAATGGCGATCTGCTTAAACCGGGTTGTGCATATTTAGCGCCGGGTGGTATGCAAATGATGGTTGAACGTACTGGAACAAGTGGCCGATTAAAAGTTATCGCTGGCAGTGCTGATATGAATTATAAGCCCTGTGTGGATATCACCTTTGCTTCTGCTTCTAAAGCCTTTAGTGGTGATGTGCTTGCTGTTGTATTAACTGGCATGGGGGCGGATGGCAGAGAAGGCGCACGGATGTTGAAAGCTGTAGGCGCTACCATTTGGGCGCAAGATGAAGCCAGTTGTGTGGTTTATGGTATGCCACAAGCCGTTGCGAGTGCAGGGATTGCCACCCAGTCGATAGCCTTAGACAACATGGCCGAATGTATTTTAAAAGAGTCTGTTCGTGTCTAAAAATCAATATCCGATGAGCACAAATAGTGTGCTCATCATCTTGTTGATGGGCATAGCCATTTTGGTTCTTGGTGCCTTAAGCCTTGATTACAAGCGTAAGAATAGTTTGCTGCAGGCGGATATAAAACGTTTGGAATCGACTCAGGTGCTGTTAATGGTACCTGACGAACAGGCTGAAGCCATTGCAACTTGGTTAGCGTCTCATCCCGATCAGACTAAAGCAATGTTGCAATTAGCGGCTCCTGGTGAGCAGAAGGCTGTAGCGATTGGTCCTGAGCCGGTACAAAATAGCATTCCGCCTTTGCTGGGCAAACCAGATACTGAAATAGATACGGCGAAGGAAAAAACTAATCTGGAATCCTCTATTCCTAAACAGCTTCAAGCGCCAGAAAAAGAGGTTAAAGTTGTTTCTCAGACAATTGCCCCCCAAAATGCAGAGATGCTGCCCGTGGTGATATCTGAGAATGCCGATGGTGTCAAAGTGATTAGTTTGCCCAATGGCGGCATTCGTGTCACGACCAGAAAAGATCAGTAATTTTTAGAATTTGTGAACTCACAATTTTCTAGTTCATTAGCATATTAACCAGTATAGGTAGGGGTCACTTCTTGAAAGTCTGGACCATAGCGAATCAAAAAGGTGGCGTAGGTAAAACCACGACGGTAGCGAGTTTAGCGGGAACATTAGCTAAGCGTGGCAAGCGTGTTCTTATGATAGATACCGATCCACATGCTTCGTTAGGTTATTACTTAGGTATTGATTCTGAAGAGGTTCCAGGCTCGTTGTTTGATGTTTTTCTTGCCCATAAAAACCTTTCTAAGGAACTCGTTTTATCCCATGTTGTGCCAACCTTAGTCGATGGTTTGGATTTATTGCCTGCAACTATGGCATTGGCTACCTTAGACAGAGCCTTAGGTCATCAAGAAGGAATGGGATTAGTACTACGTAATTTATTAGCACTGGTTGCTGATGATTATGATGTTGCTATCGTTGATTGCCCACCCGTACTCGGGGTATTAATGGTCAATGCGCTTGCGGCAAGTCAGCATATCATTATTCCTGTGCAGACGGAGTTTCTTGCCATTAAAGGGCTAGAGCGGATGATTAAAACAATGGAGTTAATGGGGCGATCTAAGAAGACGCGCTACAGTTACACTGTTGTGCCAACCATGTACGATAAACGCACCAAAGCATCACCTGCGGCTTTGCAAGTTCTTGGTGCCGAATACAGTGATACTTTGTGGAAAGACGTTATTCCAGTAGACACTAAGTTTAGAGATGCCAGTTTGGCACATTTACCAGCATCGCATTATGCGAGTGGTTGCCGCGGCGTTAAAGCCTATGAAAGATTATTAGATTTCTTATTAGTTGGGGAGTTTGGCCATGTCAAAATCGGTTGATGAAACTGTTTTTGATTTTTTCGCATTATTGCTGCAGGAAGACGACAGTCCAAACCAGATTGTTTCCCCTCAAAGCATTGTAAAAGCAGACTCAAATCAAAATGTTGCCGTTAATCAAACGGAGGCAGCATTGCTCGATGCGGCTATTTTGGCTGAAAATGGTCGCACTGCCGCACCGCAGAATGTAGAGAAGGCCATAACGCCTACTGCGCAGTTGCAGCCAAAAGCTGTGCCGAGACAACATGAGTTTGTTGCTCCGGTAAGCCAGGTTGTAGCTCAAGTGAATAAGCAAGCGTTAGAGAAATTACTAGCGCCAGTACTAAAGACTGCAAGGTTAGAACCGATACCACCTTCAGTAGAGATAGCGCCACCTATTGATGTTCAACCTGTTGTGGTAGAAGTACCACAAGCTCAGCCTGTTGTTAATGAAACCGTTGCTGATGAAATCGTTGAGCCAGTGGTTGTGCCAGAAACACAAGTCGGCATTACGCCTCCTAGTGTGACAAAAGATTTGCAAGAAGTGCTCGATGATGAGTTTCAGGTACTATTCTTTAAAGTAGCAGGGCTGACATTGGCTGTGCCTTTGGTGAGTTTAGGCGGAATAGTAAAAGTTGAGCGGATAAACCACATCTTTGGTCGACCCGCATGGTTTCTTGGTGTACAGACGCATAGGGAGGAGCAATTGAACATTGTTGATACTTGTGCGTGGGTTATGCCAGAAAAATACACAGATAAACTGGCGCAATCAGTAAATTATCAATATCTTGTATTATTAGAAGGCAGTAACTGGGGATTGACTTGTGAGTCCTTGGTCAATGCGGTAAAAATTAATAAGTCGCAAGTCAACTGGCGTAGTCAAGCGGGTAAACGCCCTTGGTTAGCGGGTGTAGTGAAAGAACAGATGTGTGGCATTTTGCACGTACAAGCCTTAGTTGAAATGCTTAATGCGGGTTTAGGTTGTCAGGACTCAATTGGTTGAGGTAAACATGAAAGATACAAGAAATGTAGCAGCAGTCGCTGCAAGTAAAGATGATGCAGTATTACAATGGGTTACCTTTAAGTTGGACCATGAAACTTACGGTATCAACGTAATGCAAGTGCAGGAAGTGCTGCGTTATACTGAAATAGCTCCTGTACCCGGTGCCCCCTATTATGTACTAGGCATCATTAACTTACGTGGTAATGTCGTTACTGTAATTGATACCCGCTCACGTTTTGGATTGCAGTCTGCTGAAGTTGATGATTCAACTCGAATCGTTATCATCGAAGCTGAAAAGCAGGTCATTGGTATCTTAGTTGATAGTGTTGCAGAAGTGGTTTATTTGCGCCGCTCTGAAATTGACAATGCGCCTAATGTTGGAACGGAAGAGAGTGCTAAGTTTATTCAAGGCGTGAGCAACCGCGACAATGAATTACTTATCTTAGTTGATCTCGACAAATTATTGTCCGATGAAGAATGGGCTGAGTTGACTCAGATCTAATCAATGAGTGTGATAAGGCTGAATGATTAGAATTCATTCAGCCATTTTGTTTATTTGCGAATAAATCGATGATGTTGAGTATTTACGATTTATGGATAGACGAAGTCTTTTTTTATCATAGTTTGAACAATGGCCAATGATATTGGTGACGTCAAGTGAAGCACTTTGGAATAGATAACTTAATTGTAAGCCAGCTCCTAATCTATGGCTTTGAGTGAGTATAAGGATTTTTGATGGGCGATGAATTTTTGATCGCAGCGTTAGTCTATGTCATCGCATGCTTAGGGTTAGTACTCTTTTTACAAAAGCAATTGAGTAAATTAAGAAGCAAAGTTGATGCATTGACTGTGTTAGTTAAAGAGGGCGATCGGCAGCGAGAGTCTTTTAAACGTGAATTGCAAGAATTACGCAGTGGCACAATCGGTGTAGGCCGTCGTGTTATTGAATTAGAAAAACGCATACTGCAACAGTCTGAACGGATTGAAGAGACGACTCAACAGGATCCACAGGCAAAACTTTATACTCGAGCCATGAAGATGGTCGCGCTTGGTGCTGGCGTCGACGAATTGATTAAGGAATGCGAATTACCTAAAGCTGAAGCCGAGCTGTTGATCCGTCTGCATCGTAAGTAATCGGTAGCCAATTGAACACTAAAAGCTAATTTTTCTGAATTAGCTTTTTTATTTTATGCTTTCTCGACAATTTTTTTATGCATATTATTCCATTGCTCAGGAAATTTACCGTCGAGCATATACACAAATGCAATCAGTTCGGCGATAAGCAGGTAAAGCTCCTTGGGAATTTCCTCTCCTAACTCTAGCAATTGCAAAAAATGGCTCAGATGGGGATCTTGATGGATATAAACGCCGTTAGCCTTAGCTAAGGCAATAATTTCTTCTGCGATAAGCCCTTCACCAGTCGCGACTATTTTAGGAGCGTTACGGCCATCGTAGCTCAGTGCGACAGCTTGTTTAGGTTCACTCTCTTCGCTCATATCGTTATTTCCAATGTTTTGTATAATGAACTCAATATTAGTGTTGGAACATTGTCACTCATTAAGCTTTTGTCTTTACGAGGAAATGATCACCAGGTAATAAGGTTGCTGGTACTTGCGCTATTTGAGTTGATAGTTCACCAGGCGTAAAACCCAGTTGTGATAGTTTTTGGCTTAAGGGCGTTAAAAAGTTATTAACCTTATTAAGTAGTATCTGACTATTGCCTTTAAACTGGATATCTAATTGTTGATTGTGGTTTTGGGCTGAAATCAGCAGAGGTCCTTGTGCTAGATTAAACTTCAGTTGTAAACGCCATCCCATTTTTTTATCTGGGTCATCAGGATCGGCTTCTTGCTCAAATTTCCCTTCCAGTTGCTCCTGTCGTTGGTTAATGCCATAGGGCAGGGCGAAGAACCACACCAAATTGCCAGCGCTCTCATTACTTGCCTGTTGGTATAAATGCAGGTTAGAGGCTAATAGTCCCATGCTATCAAGGCCTCCTGCTTTGCTCAGTTGCCCAAGTAGTTTAGTGGAGAAGCCCACTTTAGCTTGTAACTGATCAAGGTAGTCGGCAAGCTTTTTGCTAACGGAATTCGAATTGTTATTGGCTTTAAAGCCAAGTAGCAGCTGAAAAAGTGAGGTAATTGCACTCCCATTCATGAGCATTGAGGCTTGATTTGATTGAGGTGTAGCAAGATTTAGACTCGCTAGACCGAGAATATTGGCTTTGAGTTCATCGATATCATTCAATTGGCTCAGTGGTGGTAGCCCTAAATGCGGTAGGTGTTTCAATAACTCAGATGCTAAATTCGAGCTGCTATTAGAACGAGATAGCTCAATAGGAAGTGCCCCCGCTTTATTGAACGCTTTTTGTAAGACATCAGCCACTTTTACCGAAGTGTCAGTCTTAGCATCATTGCCTTGTTGTTCACTCTTTTGGCTACTGGATCCTAAAATATTATTAAGTTTGTTTATGTCTGTAGGACTCACACTTAGGATTTCTTGTGACGTTTTTGAGCCTTGAGATAATCCGTTTTTGCTATTTACGTTTTCACCCATTTGTGATGTTGGTGATTGACCCACAAGCCGATTTTCAAGGGCTGAGTTTTGGGTGCTGATCTGACCTAAGTCTTTAGTTGTTGGCGTTATGACTTGCGCGTTAGAGATATTCTGTGAGCCAGTCGCATTAGGCGATGATGGAACATCTACTTTATTTTGAAGCTGCATAATACCGACTTTAGCCGTGACAATTTGTTTTGTGGGCTCAGGTAGAAAGTTGATATTTTCGAGTTTTTTTAGAAAGGAGGCAATGATCTGGGCTGGTTCAATTTTCGCGATCACAAGATCAGAAGATGGTTTATTTGTGGGAACCTGAGTTTCATTTACTGGCGCCCCAATCATGATTTCGAGTTTGCTCTGTATTGGGGTGAGTAATAAAATAGGGCGCCCTTGTTGAAAGGCTATTTTCGCGATGAATTCACCTTGATTCAGCTGGGGTCCAGGATCTTGTGCTACAACGGTACCATTAGCAAATTGAAGCTCCTTGTTAACTATAGTGACGTTGGGTAATGGATAGCCCTGTGTGCGAGCCGCAAGCGCTGAAAGCTGCGTCTGAGATATGCCATTTTGTTGTGCCAGATTGATCACTGCCTCAGGAATTTTCAGTACGAGAGGTGTAGCTAAGGCAAGCAGTTGGCTAGTGGAGTTTTGCACTATCGTAGTTGGAGTTGAGCTGTTCTGCGCATTGGGCGTGACTAAAAAGCTATTAGCAGTCAACAATATTTGCCGCTGTTGAGCATTAACTAGCTTTAAATTATATTCTGTACCGTTTAGAATAATACTATCTCCCTCAGGTGATGTTTGCACCTGAGCTGGAATGGGGCGTGGAGTAGCATTGAGGGCATCAGTGTTAGCCATCGCAGTGTGTAACTGCGAATTTTGACTGCTGACAAGTGGAATCGACTCCATTTAATGACCTTATATAGTTTATCCTGCGATACATTCGTTTAGTAAAATTAACAATTGACCAATTTTTTTTGCCAAGTAAGCTTATGCGCCTTGTGACAAAGGAACTGTCATACTGGATAGTATGCCACTAAGACGAATTATCTTTATATCGTCATTTTTGTATTGTCACTTTAGCGAAAATTTGATGTCTAAACTGTACATTTATATTAAGAGAGCGATATGAAGTTAAAATGGATGGGATTATCTTTGGGGTTAATGCTGTTGCCTAAAGTGCAATCGGCTGAAGTATCCCTATCAGATACCATTCAGCAGGAAACACCTGCTAAGGTACAAATTACCTATGATGATCCCCGCGATCCGTTCGAAGGCTTTAACCGAGCTATGTGGGACTTCAACTATCTCTACCTAGATAGATATTTATATCGTCCTGTAGCCCATGGTTATAACGATTATATTCCTACGCCTGCTAAAACAGGTATCAATAACTTTGTACAGAATTTAGAGGAACCTAGCAGCTTAGTAAACAATGTGCTGCAGGGTAAGTGGGGCTGGGCAGCTAATGCCGGTGGACGCTTTACAATCAATTCTACTGTCGGCTTATTAGGTGTCATTGATGTTGCTGACATGATGGGTATGAGCCGCAAGCAAGATGAGTTTAATGAAGTGCTGGGTTATTATGGGGTGCCTAATGGACCTTACTTCATGGCGCCATTTGCGGGTCCTTATGTTGTGCGAGAACTCGCGTCTGATTGGGTTGATGGTCTATACTTTCCATTGTCTGAGTTAACAATGTGGCAATCCATTGTTAAATGGGGACTTAAAAACCTTCATTCTAGAGCATCAGCAATCGATCAAGAGCGACTTGTTGATAATGCACTCGATCCCTATGCCTTTGTCAAAGATGCATATTTACAGCACATGGACTATAAAGTCTATGATGGTAATGTCCCTCAAAAGCAAGATGATGATGAGTTGCTCGATCAGTATATGCAGGAGCTTGAGTAACCCTATTGGCCGTACTTGACAGCATTTGTCTTTAGTCATCAAATGCTAGCCTTGTTAAATTTTGTTATTGGCATATTCACTTGAGTAATGGCTATGCGATGAACTTTATTCGGGAACCTTTATGGCGTTAAATGGTGTTGCGGTTCTTTTAGTTGAAGATGACCCCGTGTTTAGGCAGATTGTTGCAAGCTTTCTCTATAGCAGAGGTGCGCAAGTCACACAAGCCTGTGATGGTGAACAAGGATTGTCAGTTTTTAAATCGCAGCGCTTCGATATTGTTCTTGCAGACTTGAGTATGCCTAAGCTCGGTGGGCTCGATATGCTTAAGGAAATGACAAGGTTAGCACCTTTAGTGCCTTCTATCGTGATCTCGGGTAATAATGTCATGGCTGACGTCGTAGAAGCCTTACGCATTGGCGCAAGTGATTATCTCGTTAAGCCAGTATCTGATTTATTTATTATTGAACAAGCCATTAAACAAAGCCTTCATAGTTCCTACATTGATGATACTCAAGCCGCAGATTTTGACGCGCTATCCCACCAAGAATTAAGTGATAATCTAGCATTGCTTGAGCAAAGTGTTGCTGCAGCAAAACAAGTTCAGCAACAACTCTTTCCCGCTTCAAATATTAGTTATCCGGCAGCCAAGGTTGACTATAGCCTTTATAAAAATAGCGATATAAGCAGTTATTTCATTGATTCAACTATGGTTGGTAGTGATCACCTGATTATGTACATGGCCCATTTGTATCCAGAGGATAATCGAGCCGCGTTTGCTTGCGTTCTGCTGAGAAGTTTTGTTAATCAAAAGCTTAAAGATTTTAGGAATGGTCAGAGTCAAAGCATTATTGAACCCTTTAACATGATGAGCTATTTGAACGAGCGTTTAGTGAAATCTGGTCTCGATATCAAAGCCGATATGATTTATGTTGCCATTGAGCTAACTAAGTACCGTGCTGCTATTGCACAGGCGGGTATGGGGTTGCGTTGTTATCTGCGTAATGACGAGGGATTAAGCCCGTTAGCACTGTCTGAGAGTCTTCAGCTTGGCGTGTTAGACTGGGGTAAACCGAGCATTCAGTTCCGCAGTATTTTACCGCAAGAACAGTTATGTATTGCGACAAGTGAGCCTGAGCATAAACAAGCTTTACTTGATAACAAGTTTAAGGGCTTAGTCTATGATGCAACGCTACCTGCTGGTGGTTTTCTACAGTTAAGCCTTTAGTTTTTTGACGCTTTGGCGAAATTGAGTATGTAACCGAATAGCTGACTTAACAAAAACGCCTTACTCTTGCGAGTAAGGCGTTTTGTTTTAACAGTCAAAAACAGTCGAACAGGATAATTAACGTTTTATCGCTTCATGTTCAGCCGTCACTGCAATTTCACTTTCTAAGGCTTCAGCCTCAGTGTGATGCTTGGTTTCTGCGCCATGCATCCAATCGACTAATTTGTCAGCCATAAAATACAGGATCACGCCAGACAGAGCCGCTGTAATCGCGATACCAGCAAAAATTGACATAGCATTAGCAAGTTGTTCCTCTTTGCCACCACCGTGACCAATCAAAGAGCCTACGACCCCTGCAACCTTGTTCGCCATCGCAATAAACAGGAACCAAGCGCCCATCATCAAAGAGGCAATACGCAGTGGAGCAAGCTTAGTCACCATAGATAAGCCAATAGGTGACAAACATAATTCACCCATAGTATGGAAGAAATAAGCACCCACTAACCACCACATGCTTGATTTAGCAGTAGGATCGCTACCCATTTCAACCACAGCGCCAATCATGAACAAGAAGCCAATCGCCAATAAGAACAAACCTAAGGCAAATTTCACTGGCGAGTTAGGTTCATTTTTACCTAAACGGATCCAGATAGAAGCAATTACAGGGGCAAATAACACAATAAAAATAGCGTTTAGCGATTGGAAATAAGTCGTGGGTACTTCCCAAGTACCTATGTAACGGTCTGTAAACTCATTGGTAAATAAGTTCATTAACCCGCCCGCTTGTTCAAAGCCCGCCCAGAAAATAATCGTGAACAAACCCAGCACCATAATCACCTTGAGACGATCACGCTCAATTTTAGTAAGTGGTTCTTTACGGGTATTGCCTAGCTTAGCTTGGCGTTCACGTTCAAGCTTGGCCGCTGGCACGGTGCCAATATTACCTAACAGTTTTTGAGCAAATAAAAATTGAATCACCAGCGACAGCAGCATACCAATACCAGCACAGAAAAAACCTGCCTGCCAGTTATTAACAAAAACCTCTTGGCCATTAACCATTTCAGTGTGGCCAAAGCTAGTATAAGCCCAAGCAACAATAAAGCCGGATAATGCCGCACCTAAATTGATTCCCATATAGAAAATAGTAAATGCACCATCGCGACGGTGATCACCTTCCTCGTAGAGATCGCCGACCATAGTGGAAATGTTCGGCTTAAACAAACCATTACCCAGAATGAGTGTACCTAGACCGATATAAAAAATAGTCGTTTCAATACCAGGAAACCAAGCATGAGGCGCAGCTAGCATAAATTGGCCAGCCGCCATTAACGCACCACCAAAATAAATGGCTTTGCGCTGACCCAGAAAATTATCAGCTAACCAACCACCAATCAGCGGTGTTAAATACACTAACGCAGTAAAAGTACCATACAAGGATAAAGCGTCAGCTTGGCTAAATCCTAAGCCGCCACCGCCTTGTTTACCCACCTGATCAACTAAATACAGTACCAAAATGGCACGCATTGCATAATAACTAAATCGTTCCCAAAGTTCTGTTGTAAACAGCAGGAACAATCCCTTGGGATGCCCAAGCATCGTTCCTTGTGGTTTTGCTACGCTCATGAAGTCTTCCACCTTAAGCTCGTGATTGCCTGTGGGCCCCTGAAACAGGATGATGTCACCACAGAAAAATGGTTGTTGCTCGTCCCAATATCGCCTGCAGGTTTAATCAACCATTAATTCCCGCTATAGCATTCATTAATTGTTGAATAACCGCTAGTTACGTATGGGTTATTGTTACGTTCTTATAATAAAAGTAATGTGTTTAGCAGTAAAATGAGTATTTTCGCTAAAATCCCACCTTATATACCCCTTAAAAGCAACCAAAGTCAATTTTGGTAAGCTAAGTGGTGACATTATCAGCAGTATAGTGTTGTGATTTTAATTATGAATTAGTTAATGTGAGCGTCATTGTATGCATACCGAGCGAGAGACTGGAATAGTCGAAAAATTACTTCCACCGACTTGAGCATCTTTGCTATGATTGCGACCCGTGAATGGACGTCACTTATTTATAGGGTAGTGAGATTAGCTTATGAAGGCATGGTACCTTTTGTATTGTAAACCTCGTAGTGAAGCGAGAGCACAACAGAACTTAGCACTTCAAAATTTAGAGACGTATTTGCCTATGGTTTCTGAAGAGAAATCTCAGCGCGGGCGCAAACAAGTCTGTCGTGTACCACTCTTTCCTAATTATTTATTCATCAATTTTGACCCAAATCAGACAAGTGTCAGGCAGGTCCATTCTACTCGTGGTGTGAATCGAATCGTTAATTGTCAAGAGAAAATGACGCCCATTGACGACAGAATTATCCATGCCATTCGCATGAAAGAACTAACGCCTTCCCAAACATTATTAGACGAAGCATTAGAGCTAAAAACGGGGGAAAAAATTCGTTTTACAGATGGCCCCTTTGTCGATCTAGAAGGCATTTTTCAAGAAAAATGCCCAAACAAACGTTGCCATGTTCTTTTTAACATTATGGGGCAGATAAAGACGGTTACTGTACCTGAGCAAAGTGTGGAACGAATTTGTGTTTAAGTGCACAAGTACAAACCTGTTTGTAGGAGTAATGCTGAGTATTCTGTAAGATATTAGCTATTCTTGAAGTTAATAAAATATTTACCAAAGTGACAAGGTGTTTAATATTTACTTAAAAATCAATTCTTTGGCTTTGTTTAGGGTTTGTTATTACATTTTTCAAAATGTAACCAGTTAAGCTGTGACCTTAAAAACGGCTGTTTGAACACTAAGTGTTCTGTGGGTAGTGAATCTTTGAAGTAAGATTCTGTAATCATAAAGTTAGAATATAAGCTCTTATCTTAAGTGTTTACATCCTATGGTTAAGGTATTTTACTAGCGAAACTGAATGAGTCTAGAGCTTAACTATTTCTTGTAACACTGTTTTATGTTAATGAAAAATATGAATTTTCGCATCGCGAAGGGCAATATAGAAGCCGCAATCTATGGGCGGTAGCGTGTCTGAAAGACATCGAATGAATAGTTTCATTCGTTAAGCGGACGCCGAAGGCCTCGGGCCGCCACGCGGATCGGTAGCGTGTCTGAAAGCAAAAAAGGATGGCCTTCGGTCTGCTAGAACGCCACTTCGTGGCTCTAGGTCGCTTCGCTCTAGGTCGCTTCGCTCTAGAACGCTCGCAGGCTTGCTTTAGAATCTAGAAGGAGCTAGCGACGCTCTGTTTTTTCTAGCAACTCTGCTTTTTATCATTTTAAATCCAATCGGAGATATCTGGTGTTACAACAAATCAAAAAATTCATCATAGTAGGCCTTGGCGCCACAATATTGATGGGCGCTCAGGTTCATGCCGTTACGCCATCTCCACAAATGATTGAGCAGTTCAAGCAATTACCTAAATCTGAACAGGCAAGGCTTGCTAAGCAATACGGTATTGATCCTAATATGCTTTCAGGCTCTCAGGCCCAAACTCAGGTTACAAATCCTGAAGTCGTAGGGGCAAGAGACACCAATACTCGAGTTTCCGATGCCGATAAAAAAGCGGCTAAAGCTGAGTTAGATTTTTCTGAAGATCCCAGCAAAATAAAATTGCGTCGTTTCGGTTATGAGATGTTTGCTGGTGAACCTAGCACATTTGCACCTGTGTCAGATGTACCGGTTCCGGGAGAGTACCTCGTTGGTCCAGGTGATAACATTAAAGTTCAGCTTTATGGTAAAGAAAATAAAGAGTATGACCTCGTCATTAACCGTGAGGGGGTTATCCAGTTCCCTGAGCTAGGTCCAATACCAGTCATGGGGCTTAGTTTCTCTGAGCTCAGAGACTCTTTATCCCAGCGTATTAGTGAGCAAATGATAGGTATTGAGTCCAACATCACTATGGGTGAGTTGCGCTCGATACGCATTTTTGTGGCCGGTGATGCCTATAAACCTGGTTCGTATACGGTTTCAAGTTTATCAACTATTACTCAGGCTCTGTTTGTCGCTGGTGGTGTTAACGAGATCGGTTCATTACGTAATGTACAGCTGAAACGTAATGGCAAACTAGTTGGTACTTTAGATCTTTATGACCTGTTAATGCGAGGTGATGCGTCGGGGGATTTAAGACTCCATTCTGGTGATGTGGTGTTTATTCCTTCTATCGGCGGCCTTGTAAGCGTAACCGGCGAAGTAAGACGCCCAGCCATTTACGAGCTAAAACACAATGAGAGCATGGCTGACGTTATCGCAATGGCCGCCGGGTTAAATACAGGAGCATATCCTAAAAGCAGTTCAATAGAGCGTTATAATAGTAAATCTTTGAAAACCATAGTTAACGTAGACTTAACCTCTGAGCAAGGTAGAAACACACCGGCCAAAGCAGGTGACATTGTTCGTGTAAAAAGTGCGTCGGAGCAATACGAAAGTGCCATCACTATAGCCGGGGCTGTTGTTCGTCCGGGTAAATATCAATGGTTTGCCGGTCAAAAAGTGAGTGACGTATTACCTTCTCTATGGGGAGATTTAGCGGCTTCTGCTGATCTCGATTACGCAATCGTGATCCGTGAAGTAAATCAGTACGGTGATATTGAAGTGCATCAATTCTCACCAGGGAAAGCAATTAGTGCTAAAGAAAGTGGCCAAGATCTTAGCTTAAATGCGCGTGATAAAATAATCCTGTTTAATTTTTCAGATGATATACAGAATCGCTATGAGTTAAATAAATTAGTAAAAGAGCGTGTTGAAAAAGTCACTTCTTTAAATACAAGTAATCTTTTAGGTTCAGATTTATTTAAAGCCGGTTTTGTTCAACTCGATAAAACTAAGTTATCGCAACGTACCGACCTTGCTGGTGTAATACTAACAGATAAGAAAGAGTCGGAAGAAGCTGAGGTTGTTAAAGGCGTTGTCAATAAAATGTTGGCAAATTTATTTGACGATACAGAACTACTTAAACTCAGTAATCAGATGGGCCGTCAAGAGTTACTCTACCCTGTAATGGTTAAATTAAATAGCCAAGGGCGAGCAGGCTCGGGTATTCAAGTTGTTGCTATTGATGGGCAGGTAAGAGAGCCTGGAGTATATCCGCTGACCGTGGGTGCTCGGGTGAATGATTTAGTGATCGCTGCGGGTGGTTTAAAAGAAGGTGCTTATACCGCTAGAGCTGAATTAACCACTACCTCAACCGATATCAATGGTTCGAGAATTAAGCATAATAATCTTGATTTAACACAAGCTTTGCAAGGAATCGAAAGTGCCAATATCCGTTTAACTGGGCGTGACATGCTAACAGTGATGACGACTCCGGATTGGCAAGAATCTAAAGTTGTTGAAATCCGAGGCGAAGTAAAATTCCCTGGACGCTACAATATCCGCCGCGGTGAAACACTAAATGATTTAATCGCTCGTGTGGGTGGGTTTACTGAATATGCTTATTTGCCATCAGCTGTATTTGTGCGCGAGTCTGTTCGTAAGCAAGAGCAAATAGAGATTAAAAAGTTAGCCGATCAATTGCGTCGAGATATAGCCACACGAGGTGTATCGCAGGATGGCACTATGGTCAATTATGCTGATGCACAATTGATGTTGGCCGATTTAGAAAATATCAAAGCGGTAGGGCGCCTTGTTGTCGATTTAGCGGCAATTTCATTAGGGATTGAACAAGCGAATATACAGCTTGAAGATGCTGATATCCTCTATGTTCCCTCGACCAAGCAAACCATTGCAGTGATGGGAGAGGTTCAGCACCCCGCAACTCACAGATTTAAAGATGGCTTAACTTTGGACCAATATTTAGCTATGTCTGGTGGTGCGCGTAAACGTGCTGATGAAGACCGCACTTACGTTATCCAAGCAAATGGCTCAGTGCTAATGCCTGGCCGTTCGAGTTGGTTTAGTAGCGAAGATCAGTTACAACCGGGTGATACCATTATTGTGCCATTAGATACGGAATATAAAGATAACCTAAGTCTCTGGACACAGATCACGGGTATTATCTATAACACCGCCGTAGCTGTATCAGTTATCGCAGGGCTTTAAAACGAAGATGCTAGGACGCTTGCAAGCTCGCTCTAGGACCTAGAACCTAGGACCTAGGACCTAGGACCTAGGACCTAGAATCTAGAACGGCCTTCGGCCTCTAGGACCTTCTCTAATTAAGGAACATCATGCGATTCGAACAATTGGATGTTTGGAAACGCGCTTGTCGCCTTTCATGTGATGTTTATAAGGAACTTAAAAATTGCCGAGATTATGGGCTCAGAGATCAAATGACCAGAGCGGCAGTTTCTATTCCCTCAAACATTGCAGAGGGGGAAGAACGTGAATCAACCGCTGAATCTGCAAGGTTTCTTTATTTTGCAAAAGGCTCATCAGGCGAACTGATAACGCAAATATATATTGCGATAGAAATTGGTGTGATAGACAAGCAAAACGGAATGACTCTTATCAAAGAGGCTAAAGAAATTTCAGCAATGATTGCTTCTTTGATAAAAATACGAAAAGGCAGTGTCCGAGAAGAGTTCGCAGATTATAAAAGTACATAGAATCTAGGACCTTCTTTAAATATCTTTAAGCTTTCCTAGGGTCTAGCACCTAGGATCTAGGACCTATAACCTAAAAAAATGAACACACAAATTACTCAAAATCCAAATACATATAAAACAGACGCGCAATTCCCTCAAACCACAAGCGATGACGAAATTGATCTTCGTGAATTGTTCTCTGTCATCTGGCAAGGCAAATGGTTGATTATTGCTATTACAGCTGTATTCGCGATTGGTGCGGTTATTTTTGCTATAAAACAACCCAATATCTATAAATCCGAAGCTTTATTAGCTCCCGCATCTGAAGAGCAAGGCGGTGGTTTAAGTGCATTAGCATCGCAGTTTGGTGGCTTAGCAAGCTTAGCTGGGGTAAATTTAGGTGCTAAGGGCGGTACGGATAAAACAGAGCTCGCCATTGAGGTATTGAAATCCCGCCAATTTACCAGTGATTTTATTCAAAGACACAATATCCTCGCCGATTTAATGGCCGTCGAAAAATGGGATAGGGATGCCGATAAAATTATCTATAACCCTGAACTTTATAACGAGCAGACCACCACCTGGGTACGTGAAGCTAAAGCGCCATTTAAACCAGAGCCTTCAATGCAGGAAGCCTATAAAGTCTTTAGCAAAATGATTGCTGTTAATAAAGCGAAAGAAACTAGCATGGTCACTATTTCAGTTGAGCATTTATCACCATCTGTTGCGCAGCAGTGGGTTGCTTGGTTAATCCAAGATATTAACAAAGTAATGAAAGACCGCGATGTAGCTGAGGCGAATCGTAGTAGTGAGTTTTTAAATAAACAAATTGCTTTAACTAATGTGGCAGACATCAGAACCATTTTGTATAAGTTAGTAGAAGAACAAGCTAAAACCATTATGTTTGCCGAAGTGCGTGATGAATACGTTTTTAAAACGATTGACCCTGCTCTAGTGCCTGAAGAAAAAGCAAAGCCTAAACGTGCTCTAATTTGCGTATTAGGTACTCTCCTTGGCTGTATGTTAGGGGTAATGCTAGTGCTAGTAAGGCATTTTGTAAGAAAAGACGCTTAGGACGCAGTAAAAAGCGCTGCGCTAGACTCTAGAAGAAGTGAACGACTGCATGGTCAATTTTGTTCCATACAAAATCTGACATTTCCACCATCCATGGTGGTCAGATGCAGGAGGTAGCACGCTTTTTAATAAGAGCGCAGGAGCAGTTATCGAGCGACGCTCTGCTTTTTCTAACTGGGCGTAGCCCCCGCTCTAGCCGAGAAGCGTTCCGTTAACCGCTTTCTAATTCTTGCAAGCGTTACATTTTATATTTTATCGAGGTATTTTTAGTGAAAATTCTGGTTACAGGTGGTGCTGGCTTTATCGGCTCTGCAGTCGTTCGTTATATCATCAACAATACTCAAAATAGCGTGATTAATGTTGATAAGTTAACTTATGCTGGCAATCTTGAATCACTACTTAGTGTTGAAAAAGATGAAAGATACACTTTTGAGCAAGTAGATATTTGTGATCGAGTAGAGCTAGATAGAGTTTTTAATAAGCACCAACCTGATGCAGTAATGCATTTAGCGGCAGAATCTCACGTAGATCGTTCTATTACTGGTCCATCAGATTTCATTCAGACCAATATCGTTGGTACATATACGCTCCTTGAAGCAACGCGTTCATATTGGAGCGAGTTACCGACAGAAGCAAAGAAAGCTTTTCGCTTTCATCATATTTCTACTGATGAAGTTTATGGCGATTTACCTCATCCAGATGAAGTTAAAACTCCAGAAGAGTTAACCCTTTTCACCGAAACAACGCCCTATGCACCTAGTAGTCCTTATTCTGCATCTAAAGCCTCAAGTGACCATTTAGTGCGAGCATGGCTGCGAACCTATGGCTTACCTACTATAGTCACAAACTGCTCCAATAATTATGGTCCGTATCACTTTCCTGAAAAGTTGATCCCATTGGTAATCCTTAATGCACTCGAAGGCAAGCCATTACCTATTTACGGTAAAGGCGACCAGATCCGCGATTGGTTATATGTCGAAGATCATGCTCGCGCATTATACAAAGTGGTTACTGAGGGCAAAATTGGTGAAACCTACAATATTGGTGGTCATAACGAAAAACAGAACTTAGAAGTGGTGCAAAGCATCTGTAGCATCTTAGATTCATTAGTGCCTAAAGCCACGCCTTATGCTGAGCAAATTACCTATGTAACTGATAGACCAGGTCATGATCGTCGTTATGCCATTGATGCCACAAAGATGAGCATCGAGCTCAATTGGCAACCACAAGAAACTTTTGAGACAGGTCTACGTAAAACCGTTGAATGGTATTTAGCAAACCAAAAATGGTGTCAGCATGTACAAGATGGTACCTATCAACGTGAGCGATTAGGTATCTAAAGTTATTTAACTTGTTTTTGACCGTTGACCATTGACCGTTATCGATTTAGAGGATTTATGAAAGGAATTATTTTAGCGGGTGGTTCTGGTACTCGACTCCATCCAATAACCAAAGGTGTATCTAAGCAGTTACTGCCTATCTATGACAAACCAATGATTTACTATCCATTGTCAGTCCTTATGCTAGCGGGTATTAATGAAATCCTCATTATTACCACGCCTGAGGAGCAAGAGGGTTTCATTCGTTTACTCGGTGATGGAGAGCAGTTTGGTATTAAGTTAAGTTATGAAGTTCAACCGTCTCCTGATGGTCTGGCGCAGGCCTTTATTATCGGTGAGAAATTTATCGGCACAGATAACGTCTGTTTAGCTTTAGGTGATAACATATTTTTTGGCCAAGCATTTGGTAAACAACTTAAACATGCAGTGCAAAATTTATCTGGTGCAACTGTGTTTGGTTATCAAGTTATGGACCCTGAACGATTTGGTGTTGTTGAGTTTGACACAGAGTTTAAAGCACTGTCGATTGAAGAGAAACCAGAGCAACCAAAGTCGAATTGGGCAGTAACTGGGTTGTATTTTTATAACAATTCAGTTGTTAATATTGCTAAACAGGTCAAACCTTCTGAACGAGGAGAACTTGAAATTACAAGTATAAATCAAGCTTATTTAGAACTGGGAATCCTTAACGTTGAACAATTAGGTCGCGGTTTTGCTTGGTTAGATACCGGAACACATGACTCTCTGCTTGAGGCTTCTCAGTTTGTACAAACAGTTGAAAAAAGACAGGGGTTTAAAATAGCCTGCCTTGAGGAAATTGCTTTGCTACAAGGGTGGTTAACAAAACAACAAGTAAGAATAACAGCAGAAACATTGTCTAAAACGGGTTACGGTCAGTACTTACTCAACATCACAAAATAATTGATAAAGAAGTTAACTATGAATGTTATTAAAACAAAAATTACAGATCTATTAATTATTGAGCCTAAAGTTTTCGGCGATGATCGCGGTTTTTTTTATGAAACATTCCAAAAGGAGAGATATAAAGCTGCCGGAATAATTGATGATTTTGTGCAGGATAATCGTTCACGCTCTACTAAAGGTGTACTAAGAGGTTTACATTTCCAAAAAACAAAACCTCAAGGTAAATTAGTTACAGTAACGGATGGTGAAGTTTTCGATGTCGCAGTCGATCTACGCCCAAACTCTGAAACGTTTGGCCAATATGAAGCCATCATTCTTACCGGCTCTAATAAGTTACAATTTTATGTACCACCAGGGTTTGGCCATGGATTTTGCGTGTTGAGTGACACTGCAGATTTCCAATATAAATGTACCGACTATTATGACCCTGCGGATGAAAGTGGCTTGTTATGGAATGATCCACAGCTAAATATTCAATGGCCAATTAATGCGCCCTTATTATCCGAAAAAGATGCTCAACTTCCAACATTAACTGATATAAAAGACAAATTAGTGAAGGGATGGTTATGACATTACAGACTTTTACTATTATTGGTGGTAACGGCTTCATTGGCAGTGAAATTGCTAAAAAATTATCTTTAAGAGGACATAATGTATTTATTCCTCAAAAGGAAGATGACAGTCTATGGAGAAAAGACCTCGGCATTATTATTTATTGTGCAGGTCATGGTGACTGTATAAATAATCCTCTCAAAGTTATTGATTCAAATACGACTCTAGTCGCAAGACTATTGGCAGGGTCAAATTTTGCACGTTTTATATATATATCATCTACTCGTGTGTATATGGGTAATGAAACTGCTTTTGAAAACGATAATTTAAGAGTATTAAGTAATGATAACAGACGTTTATTTAATTTAACTAAGTTAGTAACCGAAGAGTTATTACTTCGAAGTAATAAAGATATAGTCATTTTAAGGCCGAGTAATGTATACGGCGTTGCTTTAGATAGCCCTTTGTTTTTGCCAGCGATCACTCGCAATGCCATAACCACGGGTAAAATAGACATGTATGTATCTCCTGATTATGCTAAAGATTATGTCTCAGTTGATAGTGTGGCTGAAATGACAATAGCAATAGCACTGAAGGATGTGATAGAGAGTAAAATATTCAACTTGGCTGCAGGATATAATGTGAAGGCAAGTGAGATAGCAAGTGTATTACAGGCCGAAACTGGATGCATAGTTAATTGGCATTCTGTAAATAATTCCATTGAGATTTTTCCAGAAACATCTATATCCCTTATTCAACAAAATATTAGATTTTATCCATCTGATGTACTAAATGATTTACAATTGATGATAACACGATTCAGAGAAGTGATGGCTCTGTGATATGAGAACATTAAAAAAGAGAATGTTAGATTTTTTTTATATAATTCGTTCTGAATTTTATAAATTAAAATGTAAAAATGTAAAATTTAGTGAAAAGGTAATTCTATTTTCTAAGGCATCGATAGTTAATTCTAAGGTTGGAAGGTATACTTATTTTGCTGGATTTGCAGATGTATCTAATGCAGAGATAGGCTCATTTTGCTCTATTGCAAAGGATGTGATTATTGGGATGGGTAAACATCCAATATCATACTTCAGTACATCACCAGCCTTATTTTCAGATAAAACTATTTTACCTCACCGTTTACTCCCTTTTGATTCAAATTATAAAGATTTTGAAACAGTAATAATTAAGGATGATGTTTGGTGTGGTAGAGGCTGTATGATTCTAGATGGAGTCACTATTGGACAAGGTGCAATTATAGCAGCTGGAGCTGTTGTAACTAAAGATGTTATGCCATATACGATCGTCGCTGGATGTCCTGCAAGAGTAATATCATCAAGATTTTCTGATGAAAATATTCAGTACTTAATGAGTATTGATTACAGCATATTATCAGTTGATGAAATTATAATTTTAGCTAATAAATTTAATGTCCAGGATAATAAAAGTGTTTGAATTATTTGAAAAAGGTTGCAGGCGTTTTCAAATTGCAATATGGATTATTTTAAATTGTTATAGATTTAAACATCTCGGAATACGTAGTTACGTTTATAGTTCTACTCGCATTAGTGGACATGCAAATATCTCAATTGGTAGTAGAACTGGCATATCTGAGTTTGCTTGGCTTATGGTTGACACCTCTGTAAATAAGAGTCCCCAATTAATTGTCGGTGATGATGTTTATATTGGTCGATTACTTCATCTCGTTTGCTTTGATGAAATCATTATTGGAAATTCAGTATTGATTGCTGATAAGGTTTATATTTCAGATAATCTCCATGATTATAATGATATTTCAAAACCAATTAAAGAACAGCCCATCATAGTGAAAAATAAAGTAAAAATTGGTAGTGGTTCTTGGATTGGTGAAAATGTTTCTATAATCGGCGCCAATGTCGGTAAAAACTCTGTTATTGCTGCACATTCTGTTGTAACTAAAGATATTCCAGATTATTGTGTTGCAGCAGGTATTCCAGCTAAAATAATTAAGAGGTACGATTTCGATCGTGCAGAATGGATAAAGGTTGATTAGATGAACCCAAGTAAATTGAAAATTGGCGTCGTGACTGTTACTTACAATGGCGCCGAAGTTCTAGATGATTTTTTTCAATCTGTGCAGCTACAAACAAGTTCCAATTATCATCTATATGTAGTAGATAATGCTTCATCAGATCAAACCCTTGAAAAAATTGCTTTTGCCCAGTCACAAAATAATGCCATCAGCTTAATTAATAATCAGGTTAATGTAGGTGTCGCAGAAGGTAATAATCAAGGGATCAAGCAGGCACTTGAAGACGGCTGTGATGCAGTTTTGTTGCTTAATAATGATACAACATTTGAGTCAACGTTCTTTTCTTCACTAGCTGACAGTATGGCTAAACATAATGACCAAATACTTGTGCCTAAAATCTATTATCATGACAAACCCAATATTATTTGGTGCGCTGGCGGTGAGTTACAATTATGGCGTGGTTATGGTGCTAAACACCTTGGCCTTAATGAGACTAATAATAATCAAAATAATACTCGTAAAATTATTGATTATTCACCAACATGTGCCATGTTAATTAAATCTTCTGTTTTTGAAAAAATTGGCTTTATGGATGAGAAATATTTTGTCTATTGTGATGATACCGATTTTTGCATTCGAGCCAAATTAGCCGGCGTACCGCTTATATATGACCCGGATATGTCTTTATGGCACAAAGTTAGTAGTATTTGCGGACTTAACTCGCCTTTTTCAATTCAGATGAGTACCAGAAATCGTATTTATATGATAAAAAAGTTTGCTCCTGTGTATACTCGTTTATATCATTATCTTGTTAATCAAGCGGAATATATTTTAAGGTTATTTCTAAAAGGCGAAGGTAAAGCTGAATATAGGCTTCGTCAGAAATCATTTTTTGCCGGATTAAGAATGAAACCATAGAATGCATTTTATATTAGTGATCTCCATATTTTATTGCTTTCTATTAGCAGTATTAAAACCCAAGTTATATTATATCCCTTGGGCTATTATTACGTTCGTCGCTGCTTTTCGTTTTTTTGTAGGACCAGATTTTTATAATTATTACTATATATTTGATATATTAAATGCGGCCAATGGGAAACCAATATATATCGAGCAAAACGGGGAGATTTTATATGTCTATCTTGCTAAATTCATTATGGCTATTGGCGGCCAAGCCCAGTTACAATTTGCTATATCAGCATTGTTAACAAGCTATTTTTTTTATCAGGGATTTAAATATCTTTGTCGAAATAACGGACTGTTATTTTTTACTGTATCCTTGCTTTATTTACCTTTCCTCTATGTTGCATCGTTAAACATTGTTAGGCAATTAATTGCCACTGCGATATTTGTTTTTGCTATTCGATATATTATTGAAAATCGATTGTACTCCTACTTTTTAGCGGTATTTTTAGCATCTCTTTTTCATATGAGTGCAGTGATTTTATTTCCTCTTTATTGGTTACTAAAGTGGAATGTTCCCAAGAATGTTGTGTTTGTCATTTTTTTAGGAATATTTGTACTCATTTTTTTCAATCCGTTGTCATATATTTCTTTTTTAGTAGCGAACCCTGCCTATGCTTATTACTTAACAGACCCAGATTATGCAGCGGATCTAGGTGGTTTAGATAGGATATTCGCTTTGTGTATAATTTTCTTTAGCTTTCTGTGTAATTTAAAGTTAGATAAAAATAATTTAATTAATAGAGTAATGGCAAATTCATTAATTATATTTTCCTTCATTACGGTTTGTGCACTTCACGTTTATATATTTAACCGTATTGGGACTTACTTTAAGCCAGCCTTAATTATGATATTATCACTTGCAATTATCACGGTAGTTGAAGAGTTTAAATTTGATCGAACATTAAGAAAAATGACTGCTGCAATTGTATTTATGCTTTTATTCACGTTAGTTAGTGTTAAAAAAGCGATGGATTATCCTAGTTATGCACAGTTTACTTTTAATTTCGCTTTATTCTCAGATCCTGTGCCTTTGGTTGTATATGGAGATCTTGCTGCTGCGCAAGTAAATTAGATGATGAAAAAAAGATTTGGTTTAGTATTTGAGTACATGTTTGATATCCATAATGAAAGAGATGTCGCACAAGTCTCTAAGGCATTATCAGAAACTACTGGTAAAGCCCTCTGGGTTTATACTCGTAATAGTGATTATAGGCTTGCTGATCGCACCGTTTCTTACCCAAAAGGTATTAATGCTACCTCAAAGGCATTGATAAAAAATGAACTGTATATGAGCTTGAAACCTTCTGTTTTTTTTAGTTTGTGGGGAGGCTATCGCTCAGCCCAAGATTGTGACGCTATCATGGTGATGTACTATGGTATCGGTGCCTTTGTTACTGCGACAACATTTAAATTTTTTAAAATGTTGCAGGGAAAAAAAGGTGTTGTATATTCAAAAGCCGATTTAGGTAGCAGAAAGATTGAGAGAGATAATTTTTTACTTCAAGATAGTCGTCTAAAATTTTTCTTTAGATTTCTCTACCACTACCTTATGCCATGGGCTATTGATTACCTTTCTGTAGAAACAGTAGAGGGCAAAAAATGGCTAGTTAATAAACTAAAACGAAGCGAAGATAAAACTTTTGTTACTTATAATTGTCCGGCTTTATATCCGATAGAAAAGATAAGTTTTTTCGATAGAAAAAAGCAAATAATCTTTGTTGGCAGAGTTTCAGCGCCAGAAAAAGGTGTTAAGTATCTAATTCAGGCATTTATAAAACTTGTTAAACAACATTCAGACTACAACTTGATTATTGTTGGTCCATATGATGAAAGTTGGTTACAGTTGATGGAGAGTGATTTTTCTATTAGTTCTTATCCAATATCTTTTTTGGGTAATGTTGAAAGTAAAGAAAAATTATTTCAATTATACTCGGAGTCACAATATTTCGTATTACCAAGTTTATTTGAAGGTAGTCCTCTTTCATTTGTTGAAGCTATATGTTGCAATGTTATTCCTGTTTGTTCTGATGTGTCCTTTGTTTATAAGGAAGTCCTTGAAGAAAATGCTAAATATTGTTTATTTGACTCTGAAGACACAGAACATCTGGCAGAAAAACTTAGATTTCTTATTGATAATGTTTCAATATCTGAAAAAATATATAGCGATATAGAAGTTATTTCTTCTAATTTCAGTTGGAATACACAGTTGGCTAGTGTGTCTAAGGTTTTAAGTGACTAAATCAATCTTTTTTTGGGTGCTTCGCTCTGGTTTAAATATTGGCATACCTTATTTTATTGTATTGTTAGCACAACAAAGTAAAGCAATTGATGTTTTGCATTTAATGCCAGTGATTTTTTTTTGTAATGTACTGCTTGGGGTTGGTAGAAGTGCAACTTTAGTTAGTGTTTTAAATAAATATTCAGAATGGGCCAGATTGAAAGTTTTTACATATCAATACTTCGTTTTAATATTGATTTTCTTGCCTATTAGCGTTATGGATATGCTTGACTATAGTTTTTTCGTCATAACTACAATGTTATTTAGCCTCGGCTTTTCAAGTATATCTTCTTCTGTTGGACTGTCCATTGAGAAAAGTAAGGGGCTTGCCCATAATTCATTAGCAGAATCAATAATTTCATTATTTGTTTTTATATCGATTCTCTTAGCTTTTTTACTTGAACATTTAAGTGTGTATGTTATCTATACAATCTTTATACTAAGGGAAGTGTTTTATCTCTTACTGATGATTGTTAGTAGTAGATCAACATCTGCAGTACAAGAAATTGCAATCTCTACTGTAGCAGAGGTAAAATCAATACCAGTTTTTGAATTAGTTTTATTTTCTTTTTATTGGGGATTCCCAATTCTAAAAGATACTGTCTTGAATAGTTTTATTAGTAATATGATAGACAGTCATTCTTACGGAAATATTTTTTCATATCAAATAGTTTTAGGTGTTCCTTCATTATTCATGGCTATGCTTATTAGACCTTTTATATCTAATGCAAATTTTTCGTGGAAAGATATAGATAAACGACTATTTATAGTCTACTACATTGCTGTTTTTATTTATCCTTTGTGTTACTGGTTTTATTTAGGGGATGAATCTATTTCTCTGGCTAATTTTTACTTGTTGTCAATGTCAAACTTCATTGCTCCTTTTGTCGCATTTTTTACTGCTATTTTATTATTGAATGGTAAGTCACATTATGCATTATTTCAAAATGCTTTATGGTTGGTTATTCCAATCGCTACGCTTATTTTGTTCAAGGAACTATCACCTTGGCAATCAATGATTTCTGTAACTATATCGTCTAATTTAGCTACATTATTTACTTTTTTCTATTTTTACTTTTATTTTGCGAAAAAAAATACAATATGAAGAAAAAAATGTTATTTATCTGCTCACGTATTCCATACCCGCCAGTTGGAGGGGATAGAGCAAAGAATTTTAATTTATTGAATAAACTTAAAAACACTTATGATATTCATCTTGTTGTTATAACTTCAGAGCCTGTATCAATTGAAGCCCAATCTTACCTTGACTCTGTAGGTGAAAATAAAGTTTTTACAAAAAATAAATGGGACTTTATTAAGTCATTTTTGTTTGGTATTTTAAATTTACCTAAACCACTACAAGTTAGCTTGTATTATTTCAAGGATGTAAAAGAGTATGTTAATACACAAAGCTTAGGGTGTGATATTCTTTTTTCTACTCTTGTTCGTACATCTGAGTATGTAAGGATGTTAGAAAAGCCTAAGGTTTGTGATATGGCAGATAGTATAGGGCAAAATTACGCACGCTCTTACAAGCATGTAAAATCAAAAATAATGGCCGCTTATTACTACGTTGAATCTAAGTTTTTAATTAAGTATGAGGAAGTAATTGCTGAAGAGTTTGATGCAGTATTCTTATTTAATAAGCAGGAGTTAAATAATTTTAAGTGTAAGAGCAATCTTGTATGGATTCCTCATGGTGTAAATGAAAGTCTAATTGACTATACCATTCAATCTACTAAAGAGAAAGCGGTTGGATTTATTGGAAAAATGGACTATCAGCCCAATATTGATGCTGTTTTATGGTTTGTTCATAATGTCATTCCTTTACTCCCTAATGATGTGAAGTTTTATATTATAGGCGCCAAGCCTACTCCGCAAATTTTGAATTTAGCATCAGAAAGCATTATTGTTACAGGATTTATGGATGACCCTTTTCTATTGTTGTCTGGATTGAAAGTAGCTATTGCACCTATGGTGACAGGTGGTGGTATTCAGAATAAGGTTTTAGAAGCTATGGCTTTAGGGGTCGCAAATATTGTTAGTCCTCTTGCTGCGAAACCAATGAATGATTTACACTATGGCAGTGATTTGATTGTTGCGGATACTCCAGAACAATGGAGTGAAGAAATAATTAGAATAATTGGCGATGAAGATTTAAGAGTGAAACTTGAAAGAAATGCAAGAGACTATATAGTGAAATCTTATACATGGTCTGCATCTGCTAATATTTATATAAATACTATTAATAAATTTTTGAGGTAATAATGAGAGTAGTGCATAGTAAAGCACCATTAAGGTTAGGGCTTGCAGGAGGTGGGACGGATGTTAGCCCTTATAGTGATCAATTTGGAGGATTAGTCCTAAATGCTACAATCTCATTATCTACTCATGTTCATATTAGACTTTTGAATGAAGAACAAGTTGTCTTTGAGGCAACTGATTTTAATGTTAAAGAGGTTTTGCCTTTAAGTCGTGAGTTTGAATTATCTGGTTCATTAATTTTGCATAGAGCTGTATATAACAAAATTATAGATCAATTTAATAATGGAAAGCCTCTGTCGATACATGTTGTTTCTTATTCTGACGCTCCACCGGGTAGCGGCGTTGGTTCATCATCTGCTTTAGTTGTTGCACTTGTACAGGCTTATCAAGAGCTATTGTCACTTCCTCTTGGTGAATATGATATTGCACACTTAGCTTATGAAATCGAACGTATTGACTGTAATATGTCTGGTGGTAAACAAGATCAATATGCAGCGGCATTTGGTGGTTTTAATTTCATGGAGTTTCATGAGAATGATAATGTAATTGTTAATCCATTGAGAATAAAAGAAGATATAAAGTTAGAATTAGAAAGTCGATTGCTTCTATATCATACTGGAAAATCAAGAGAGTCAGCTAAAATTATTGAACAGCAAATTGAAGCCACAAAACATATTGATGGTGTTGCATTGAATGCAATGCATGAGATACGAACAATTGCTGTTAAAATGAAAGAGTTGCTACTGAAAGGCGATGTTATTACTTTTTTAGAAGTGTTAGGTCAATCATGGAATGCTAAAAAAAGTGCTGCATCTGGAATTAGTAATCAATATATAGATGAGATTGCTTCAGCTGCAGTTTTAGCAGGGGCGTCTTCACTTAAAATTTCTGGTGCTGGAGGTGGCGGATTTATGATGATCGCTGTGTCTCCAGAAAATAGAAATAATGTTGTTAGAGCATTAAGTCATTTTAGTGGTCAGTTTTTTTCATTTAAATTTGTAGAGAGCGGAGTTAAATCATGGAAAAGCAATTAGAAAGATTGAAAAAGGGAATTTTAGATTCAATTAGAGTTAAAGAGTCCGTTCTGAATGATGAGATTCTATTGTCTGCAATAGTGACTGTTGGTGAGTTGATGGTTGAGACTGTGAAGCGAGGCAACAGAGTTATTTTTGCTGGTAATGGCGGTAGTGCTGCTGATGCACAACATTTGGCGGCTGAATTTGTTAGTAGATTTGAGTTTGATCGCCCTGGTTTACCTTCGTTATCTTTATCTACCGATACCTCAATGATCACTGCTATTGGAAATGACTATGGTTATGAGAATCTTTTTAAGCGTCAACTAGAGGCTCAAGCAAGAGCTGGTGATATGTTTGTCGGTATCACTACATCTGGTACTTCAAAGAATGTCCTCGCTGCATTTAACGTTTGTAAATCATTAAACGTTACTTCCGTGGCTCTTTGTGGTTCAGGTGGTGAATTAGAGAATTTGGTTGATGTTGCTATTAAAGTTCCTTCACTACATACAGCTCGGATTCAAGAGGTTCATATCACGGTTGGACATATGTTGTGTCAGCATGTTGAATTGGAGATGTTTTCGCACCTTAAGCCGGAATAATATAAATGAATAGTAAGACTTGTATTGTTTTAGCTGGCGGGTTAGGTACTCGACTTCGAAGTGTTTTAGCTGATGTTCCAAAATGTATGGCTCCAGTAGGCGATAAGCCTTTTTTACAAATACTACTAGAGAGCCTAGTCGCTAAAGGTTTTGAACATTTTATTTTATCTCTTGGTTATAAGGCTGAAGTAGTCATTAGCTATTTGGCTTCAAGTTCATGTAGTCAAAATTTTACATATCAGTGCATTGTTGAAAATGAACAGTTAGGAACTGGCGGGGCTATTCGCTATGCTATGGACATGTGTAATATAGACCAAGCAGCAGTAGTCAATGGTGACACTTTAATTACTGGTGATTTTTTTAACGACACTCTTGATTTTCTACATGTCGAATCAAAAGTGAAAATGCTCGCAATTGAAGTCGATGATAGAGCTAGATTTGGTGGTGTCACCTTTAAAGGTGATAAGCTTATTTCTTTTCTTGAGAAAGGGAATACTGGGCCTGGTGTTATAAATGCAGGGATTTACAATGTGAAACGTAGCTCCTTTGATGTAATTCCACCTAATTTAAAAAGCTTTTCTTTTGAAGTGGATGTTTTACCAGCTTTAATTTCTTCCTTACAAGTGGAGGTTACTACTGTTTCTGCGGCTTTTATCGATATTGGTGTTCCTGACGATTACTATAAATTAGTTAGTGACTACTCATGAAAGTAGTATTTTTAGACCGAGATGGAGTAATTAATGTTGAAAAGAACTATTTATATAAGACTGAGGATTTTCAGTTTATTGATGGTACTTTTGAAGCGTTAAAAAAATTTATTTCACAGGGTTATGCTATTGTGATTGTGACGAATCAGGCAGGTATAGGTAGAGGTTTCTATACTGAGGAACAATATTATTTATTGACTCAACACTATCTAGATTTATTAGCAATTCAAGATATTCATGTTGCAGCTGTTTATTATTGTCCTCACCACCCTCTACATGGTATTGGTATATATTTAACTGACTGTACCTGTCGTAAACCTCATCCCGGTATGTTGCTAAAGGCTAAAGAATCTTTAAATATTGATATGAATAAAAGTCTTTTATTTGGAGATAAAATTTCAGATATTATAGCCGGGAAAAGGGCTGGTGTTGGGAAGTGTTATTTAGTTAGATCTGGACATGCTTTTTCTGATCTTGATTCTGAGCAAGCTGATGGAGTATACAACCTATTATTGGATTATTTAAAATAAGTTTAGAAAGTACTGCTTTTCTATTGTTATCCTATAGTCAGTTCTGTTGTTGATTGTTGAATCGCCCCTTCTTGGGGCAAATCAAGCTGTCTTCCCAGAAAGGGGATTCTTTGCAATCGTAATTTATTGTTGTAAGTGTGTTACCTGTAATCTCCTAAATTTTTATAAAGTTTGAAATAAAAATATTTTAGGTGAGGAATAAGTGAGGAACTATCAATCTTCCTTGTGTTTTTTGTAGGTATTATAGGGTGTTCCTAGGCTTCTTTGTATGCTACCGACCTTAAGTTGTTGTTTTTTTTGGTGTAAAATTTTTTCATTGATTACTTATGGCTTGAAGTCAATACTGCTATAATCTGTTGTCATATTTTTAAAGTCATCTGAATAATTCTGTATTTGGCTTAAGGAAGAGATTTATGGAATACCTCATACCGTTTTTAACTGTTTTTTGCTTAACGTGTGTTGCGATTAAAGTGTTTAACCCTATTGCTCAACGGGTCGGTTTGGTTGATTTGCCTAATGAACGTAAGTTACATGTTGGTGCTATCCCTTTGATTGGCGGCATTTCTATCTATTGTAGCGTTCTGCTTGTTTCTAGTATTTTTATAGAACAGAGTCAAATTTTAAACCTATATCTGATTTCTGCGGCACTAATCCTCTTTCTTGGTGTTCTTGACGATAAGTATGATCTTTCAGTTAGGATTAGGATGGCTGCACAAGTAATTACTGCATCAATTTTGATTTTTGGTGCGGGATTATATTTAACATCATTTGGTCATATTCTACATTTTTTTGAGCTTAAATTAGGCTATGTCGGTGTTGTTATCACTATTTTAGCCGTAATTGGTGCTATTAATGCTTTTAACATGGTTGATGGTATTGATGGTTTAGCGGGTATGCTGAGTTTAGTGACTTTTTCATCTTTAGCTTTTTTGTTTTACTGGGCTGGTAATAGCTGGTTTATGCTACCTTTACTGTTTATTGGCGCAATTTTGGGGTACTTACTATTTAATTTGCGTTGGCCTTTTGGTTCGTTGCAAAAGATTTTTATGGGTGATGCTGGCAGTATGTTAATTGGTTTAACTGTAGTTTGGATGCTGGTTATAGGCACTCAACCTAACATTTCAGTATTTTCACCTGTCACTGCTTTATATTTGATTGCGATACCCTTAATGGATATGACTGCAATTATGTATAGAAGAGTGAAAAAGGGGATGTCTCCCTTTAAGCCAGACCGGGATCACTTACACCATATTTTTGAGCGTGCAGGGTACAACCGTAAACAGACTTTAATTCGTATTTCATTAGCTTCTTTATTTCTTGCTGTTTTGGGTATTGCTGCCGAAATTATACATATTCCCGAATGGATTATGTTTGTAACCTTTTTAGCTATTTTCGTAGCGTACAATTGGGCTTTATCAAATGTATGGCAACTTTTAACTTGGATCCGTAAGTGATGATAGTTTTATAGATAGTTAGTTTTCTAATGCCAATTCAGTTGAATTGGCATTTTAGTTTTTAACATCTTATCTTGACGAGCAAGGCATCGGCGGAGCTTTTTATTAGCGCATGGCATTGCACCTATGGTATACCGATAGTTCTCACTAACTGCACCAATAATTATGAGCTTTTTAATATCCCGATAAGTGGGTCTAGTTAATTGTGCATAACGTACATACAGGCATGCCGTTGCTTATATAATATTGATATCTCTAATGAACTTTGTTATCTTGCGGTTGTACACTGGACTTGAGATTTACTTAGGAAGTTCGTAACCACTCCCTCGCTTTATGGCTTGCAGACAGTAATAGATACTTTAAGTAGTCTACTTGGTCTTGTTGTTTTTAACCTTATACCATCGCCTTGTTGTAAAACGAGAATATCATAGGGCATGATCTCGATAAGCTTTCTATTGTGCTCCCATGTCATGGTATCTAAGCAGCAAAGTATTTGGATGATAGGGACGTAAGCTCCAGTTTTTTGCAGTTCATTTGGATAGTTGTTTGAGGTTGTAATCTGTTCTTCGATAAATATGTCATCAAAGCTAAGCCTTTGCGTATGCGCTTTAAATGCGCCGCGTTTGGTCATGACATTGAAATCAATAACATCACTGCCTAATAATTGACTTGTTATTGAGGTTTCACCTGTAAAGCAGAATGGGCTATCTGTGGGTGTGAGTCGCTTATACTCAGTTGTATCTGTATTTCCTGATGTCTTTTCTCCAGCTCCAAGGCCATTTATCTGTTTTGTCCTTTCATGACTATTGATGCTGAGTTCAACACCATCACCTTTCAGAATGACCAGTTGCCTGTCTATGCCAATAAATGATGAAAAAGGTCCGTTGCTGCTAATACTTGCAATGCTGATCCGATAATCAAATTCAGTAAGTTCGGCATTGATGGGGGAAATGAGTAGCTGTTTTGTGCTTCCACCACCATTTTTCCATGGCGTTGATGGGCAATCTTGATAGCGGATCAGTTGTATGCTGTTATTCAAAATCACCTCTTTATTGGTTAAGAAGGTTTTCTTAGCTTCACAACTTCTAAAGCATGGCTTTGCGATTGCAGAACATTTCTGTGTGACTTATGGATAACGGTACGGAGGCTTTGCTCTTACGTTAAGTACAAAGCCGCCGTTATTCATAATCTAATACCGCAGCTGAGTGCTAGCTGCCAGCTCTGCTTTTATAGACCTTTCTTTTTTAACACATAATTTGCAGCAAGTTCGCCGGTGATCCGTTTGCCTTCAGTGTCTAACATGATCAACTGATTTTCACCGACCAAATATTGTGTACCATCTTCTAGGGTGATTTTCTGGCCCAGTTCGTCCCATGTCACTTTGCCCATCAGTTTTAAAATCTTTTCATCTTTACCTAAATAAACTGTTTCTTGAACAAAGCTATTATCAGCTTGCAAAGTGATTAGGGTTTGCATTCCTTCACAACTGGCGCAAGGCAATACGCCTTCATAACTACCAGCCCAATCGAGCGAGTTTTGGCTGGTATCACCTACTGGGATGGATTTTGCCGCTTCTGTTTGAGCTTGGGCTGTATTGACTGCCGTTTCTTCTTTTGGGGCTTCTGAGCAAGCAGTGGTGAATAAAGCCAGCAGTGCGATGTAACATAGTGATTTTTTCATAGTAGCTCCAATAGAAATTTTGGGAATTATGCATTAAGTGCACTCATCATACCCGCCAAGGCTAGGTTAGGCTAACTTTTGCTATTTCTATTTTTATAACAATAGCTTAAGTTGTTTTTGTGTGGGTTTTAAGTGGCCACTATGTTAGTTGTTAGTCCTAAGCGGTAATTAATGGGATGATAATTTATCCTTTGAAACTAGTCACTTTCAAGATTGAATCTATACTAAAACGTAACTATTCATCGTAAACGGTGGTTTTGTGGCGTTATTTAAGAAAAGTGCTGATGTTATCGAAGATACATCCCATAAGCCTAAACAAGGCATTTGGAAGGTGGCCATTATTGATGATGAACCTGGGATCCATGATGTAACTCGATTTGCGCTAAAAAATCTGACCTTAGATAATCGAGTCTTGCAGTTCTACTCCTGTTACAGCGCTACTGAAGGTTTAACATTATTTCAAACTGAATCAGATATCGCCTTGGCCTTTATTGATGTCGTCATGGAAACCGATCATGCAGGCTTAGAGTTAGTCCAAAAAATTCGCACTGAATTAAATAACCACAGTACCCGCATCATTTTACGTACGGGCCAGCCAGGGCAAGCACCTGAAGAGCAAGTTATTCGGGATTTTGACATTAATGATTATAAAGCTAAAACAGAGCTCACCGCGGCTCGGCTTAAGTCTTGTGTGTACACCTCATTGCGCTCCTATCGCGATATAAAAATTATCGAGCAAAGCCAAAAGGGGATGGAGAAAGTGATTGCTGCTTCCACCTCTGTACTTAAGAGCCATACATTGCATAACTTTGGTAGTGCAGTGCTCGAACAGACCTTGCAGCTGCTCAATCTTGAAAGCTCGGCTCTTTATCTCACGAGTTATCATCAAGACCTTTACCTCGATACTCAAATGAATCTGCTGGCCGCCACGGGAGATATGATCAGTTACTTTGAAGGTGGCAGCGTTGAGACTCTGCCAGGGGATGTGCGGGAGCATATTATTGAAGCGATAGCGCTAAAAACCTCGCTGATCCGTGACAATATTTATGTTGGATTTTATGAGCTTAGTGGACATGTCACCAGTATTTTATATTTACAACACAACACTAAGTTAACGGATTTTCAAGTCAGCATTCTTGAGCTATTTGCGGCAAATGTGAGCTTAACCTTTGAGAACTTGTCGGGCCGTGAAAATGTGCAGCAGACACAAAGGGAGCTAATTTTAATCATTGGAGATGCCATTGAGCAGCGCAGTAAGGAAACTGGAGCCCATGTGCGCCGCGTAGCGCGCATGACAGAAATGCTCGCGATTGCCATTGGTATGAAAGCAGACTTTATCGAAACTATTCGTTATGCGGCGCCACTTCATGATGTAGGCAAAATCGGTATCCCTGAGAGTATTTTACATAAACCCGGTAAACTCGACGCCGAGGAATGGGCGATTATGCAAACCCACGCAGAGAAGGGTTATAACCTGTTGGTTGGCTCAAATCGTATCATTGCCAAAATGGGCGCTAGAATTGCTTATACTCACCATGAACGTTGGGATGGGCAAGGTTATCCCCGTGGGCTATCGCAGGAAGACATTCCTATTGAAGGTCGCCTGATGGCGATTGTTGATGTGATTGATGCTTTGCTTTCCAAGCGAAGTTACAAAGAAGCATGGTCTGTTGAGGCGGTGCGCGAGTACATCTTAGCGCAATCTGGTAAACAGTTTGATCCCATGTTATGTGAAGCCAGCCTTGATTTGTTAGATGTGTTTGCCTCCCTACATATTCATATTCCGGACGAGCCGCTATGACCCGAATGCTTGATCGAATTTTATTTGATGTCAGTAAGTCTCAGGTTATTGATGAGGGTGATCTCATTCAAGCATCACAACTTATCGTGAGCTCAATTTGTAAGGGATTACTGATCTCTCGGGCGGGCATTTGGTTGTTGAGTCCGGATAATCAGAGCATCACTTGTTATTATTCACTCGACAATCAGCAACCACAAGAAGCGTTAGTGCTCACTCGCGCGCAGTTTCCCCATTACTTTAGCCTGCTCGACAATGAGCGCACAATTGTCGCCAATAAGGCGCAAACGGATCCCGCCACTAAAGAATTTGTCGAAACCTATCTTAAACCGAATCAGATCAGCTCTTTGTTGGATAGTCCTATTCGTCACCACGGCAAAATGGTGGGGATTATTTGTTCTGAACATCAGGGCGAGGCGAGGGAATGGACTCGGGATGAGAAGGCCTTTGCCTCGGCACTGGCCGACCTTTTTGGTCGAGCCATGAGTGCTAAAGAGATCATTGAATATCAACAACAGCTCAAGCTCATTAATACCGATCTTGAGCATCAAGTTGAGCTGCGTACCGCAGAGCTAGAAACTGCATTATCGACTTTGAAATCAACCCAAAAACACTTAATTGAAAATGAAAAAATGGCTGCCTTAGGCAGCTTAGTCGCAGGTGTTGCCCATGAAGTGAACACCCCCCTTGGCATAGCTGTCACATCCGTGACCCATTGTTTGGATGAGTTATCCCTATTGAAAGGACTCTTTGAGAAAAACGAGCTCGATGAGGATAAATTTGTCAGCTTTATCAATACAATGCAGGATGGTTTATGTTTAATTGAGCGTAATCTTTCCCGTGCTGCAGAACTGGTGCATAACTTTAAGCGCACTGCAGCAGACCAATCGATACTGGAACGCGAGCGCTTTAATCTGAAGAATTACATTTTTCAAATATTTAGTTCATTAAAACCCTTGATGCGTAAGAAAAATATCACTTTAAAAGTTGAACTTGACGATAATATTTTTATTGATTCTTACCCCGGTGCGATAGCACAAATTTTCACTAACTTAGTCGCGAACAGTTTTCGCCATGCTTTTCCCGATGATTTTGTCGGTGATAAGCAAATTGTGATAGTGGTTGAAAAAGTGGCTTCGCAGATCAAGATGATTTATGAAGATAATGGCGTAGGCATGTCCGATGAAGTGAAAGCCAAAGCATTTGAGCCTTTTTTCACCACCGCAAGGCAGAGTGGCGGAACAGGTTTGGGGATGTCGATTATTTATAATCTGATCACACAAAAACTGAATGGTAATGTGTCACTCTTCTCTGTGCCTAATCAGGGATTACGTATTGAGATGCTGATCCCTGAAAGTAGTAAGGGTTGAGATAGGTTAGCGTCTTCTTATATGTTTATTAAGTAAAAGACGAATTGAAATCTTACTGAGCCAAGATGGTATTTAGCTTTTGCGGTTTACTATTCTGTAGCGTTGTTTTTCTTGCATTAACAGCCAACAGCCCTGTTATCCATTCTTCCTGCTCGCGACATTTTGTATGCTACAATCTTGGCACTTCAACATGGTTTATCAATTCTAAATATTTCAATGAGAAAAGGCATTTTACTGGCGGGCGGTACTGGCTCGCGTCTTTATCCTATGACGCAGGTTGTCTGTAAGCAATTACTGCCCATTTATGATAAACCAATGATTTATTACCCACTTGTCACCCTGATGCAGGCTGATATACGGCATATCTTGATCATTTGTACTCCCCACGATTTACCACTATTCCATGCATTACTTGGTGATGGCAGTCATTGGGGGCTTAAGCTGCAATATGCCGAACAAGCCTCTCCGAAGGGGTTGGCTGAAGCACTCATTATCGCCGAGCCATTTTTAGCGGGTGATGCCTGTGCGCTTATTCTTGGGGATAACCTATTCTATGGTCAGCACTTAACGGTAAATTTGCAACATGCTTGGCAAGACCAATCTGGGGCGACCGTTTTTGGTTACCATGTGGCGAACCCTAACGCTTATGGTGTCGTTGAGTTCGATGACACAGGTAAAGTGCTTTCTATCGAAGAGAAACCTCTGCAGCCTCGTTCACGTTACGCTATGCCTGGCTTGTACTTTTTTGACGGCAGAGCTGCAACATTTGCAAAAACGGTTTTACCTTCGGCAAGGGGCGAGTTAGAGATTGTCGATGTTATCACTCGTTACTTAGCTTTGGGAGAGTTACAGGTCGATATTCTAGGGCGTGGGACGGCTTGGTTAGATACTGGTACGCCTGATGCCATGGCCGAGGCGACACAATTTGTTGCTGCCATTGAGAAACGACAAGGGCTAAAAATCAATTGTCCTGAAGAGATTGCATTTCGCTGCGGTTGGATCAATGAGCAGCAGTTAGCGCAATTGGCTCAGCCTTTACTCAAGAGTGGCTATGGTGAGTATTTGCTCGGTTTACTCGATAAGCAGGTATTTGATGAAATGTAATGAAACTGAATTAGCCGAAGTATTGGTGTTTGAACCTCAAGTATTTGGTGATGAGCGTGGTTTTTTTAAGGAAACGTTCAGGCAATCCTATTTTGATGCTTGTTTTACTGCAAGAGGACTTGAGCCTCCCGTATTTGTGCAGGAAAACCAGAGTCGTTCGCAACACAATGTTCTGCGAGGCTTGCATTTCCAACGGCGAAAACCGCAGGGTAAATTGGTGCGGGTCTGTGCTGGGAGCATTTTTGATGTTGCCGTCGATATACGGGCTGACTCGGCCACCTATGGAAAATGGGTTGGGCGAGTGCTATCGGCAGAGAATCATCTGCAAATGTGGATCCCACCTGGCTTTGCGCACGGTTTTTATGTTCTTAGTGATTATGCTGATGTTATTTATCAATGTACCCAATATTATGATCCTGAAGATGAAAGCGTTTTAGCTTGGAACAGTGCTGAGTTTGCCATTGATTGGCCATTAATTGCCGCACCGATTTTATCCACCAGAGATAGCCTCGCCAGTACACCTTCATAAAGCTAATCACTACTTGTATTAAATAAATGGCCAATAGAGTCGTGAGCTAATTTGGCAGTGCAGATTTTACTATTGTAAGTTAGCCCTAATGGCAGAAAACAAAACGGGCAAGAATTATCTTGCCCGTTTTGAGGTTTAGCTGCGTACTAACTAATTAATGGGGTCTACACTGGGTCTGGTATACCAAGGTGACCGCGCATCAGTCATATCAAATAAATTGTATTTACGACCAAGCATTTGGCCACCGTCACGGGTCAACGGCATCCAAGAGAGGAAGCCACGGCTTTGAGTCGGTCTAATTGTCATTAAATCGAATGGGATCGAAATATAGAATCCCTTGGTAAAGCTACCTTCACCGTATTCTTCTGCTGACAAGTTAGTCTTAGTCGCAAATGCACCGACGATAACGCCACTATCAAACTGTTTTGAGAAATCGACCGTTATGCCTTTGTCCTCGGTAAGATATTGGCCTGCACTGACTTTTAGCAAGGTATTCGGGAACCACTTTGGCTGGTAATAAGCGGTCGCATGTCCTGTCACTACGCCTGTCTGCACTCGATAGGCGCGATTGGTCAGTGGGTCAAACTGATTTTCATCCTCGAAGAAACCAAACATGCTGTCAGGATCTCTTTGTTTCGCATAGTTAACATCAAAACCGAATGCCCATTCACTGTTTAGCGGTCGATAAAGGAATTCGGTACCTACTCCGCCATACATCATCTCTAAATAACCACCATAGGCTTGATAGGAGATGTTATCGCTCAGATTATCCATCCAAGTTAGCTGTAAGTTAGTCGCTCTGACCGTTGAGTCATGGACATATTGACGAATAAGCGTTCTTACGCGTTTTAAGTCGGTACCATCAGGTGGAACATCGTACAAAAATTTATCGTAGTTATCATAGAGATTCAAATAAAGTGATCCCGAAAGTTCCAAGCGATCATTAAATCGATACGCTGCACTGCCAGTAACACCTATGTTGAACATATAGAAACCTTCTGAACCACCGAAGGATTGCACCATAGTGGGGGCAATATCAAAACTTAATTTATCCAACCAATCCTCATGGGATTGGGTTACTAATGTTCCTTGAGGCGACCTTGGTACACTGATTTCTGTGCTATCCGCCATATCTGCATTGATATAACCATAGGTAGCTACTTGAGCGAATTTATCAGCGTCGATATGTGTCTCTGTTATCGGCTGCTTATAACGGGTTTCAATAAGACGATATTCAGTAATTATCTGCTTGTTCGTGTTATTTGCCAGTATCGTCGCCGCTCTATGGTGGGCTTCTTTACGGTCCATATACTTTACTTGATCTGCAACCACGGTCACGATGTGATTATCAAGATAGATTTTTGGATTGTCGTAACCAGCGATAGTACTAAGCTCAGTCGCTACTCTGTCCCAATCAGTTTGGCTGGGCATTTCAGCGTTGATAGTCGTGTTTGTAACCGGTTCTGACTTTGATGACTCAGTTGTTACTAATGGCTGAGTTGTTACCGTTGGAATAGCCGTATCGGTAGAGGATTGTGCTGTTTCTTCTGTACCTTCATGCGTTACTCTTTTACCCGACATAGGTACTGCTGCTATAGGTTTATATTTCTCTGCAGGAGTATCACGTTTAATTTGTCGTAAGTCATTGAAGTTAGTTTGCAGGCTAACACCTAACGTCCAAGTATTACCACGCTCATAGCTTAGGTGGAAATCACTCCAGCTCGTTGCACGGTAGAGTAAGCCATAGTTAAACTTACTGTCTTGTGGCATATCGACGCCACCGAAAGTGACTGGGAAATCTGCAAGATAATCATTGCCATCATATTCTACTTTTACTCGTAAAGGTTCCCACGGCGTTTGATATTCAATACCGCCATATAATGCAGCACAGCCTTTAAACCAACGTTGATAGTCGACAGTTCCGCCTTTTCCTCCATATGATGTATCTCGATCACAATTGTCATTAAGATCTTTTTTATCTGAAGTCAGGTTACCGCTATTTCCTATATAGCCCCAGCCTATCCCTAAGGTAAAGTCGACTGGACCAACACGTTTAGTAGCCGCAATAAATTCGCCATCAAATAAGCCTGTACCACCAAAATCTCTTATACCAATAGAAGTTTCTGGTAACCAGTAACTTTCTTCCACTAGACGGACTTTAAAGTCGATACCTTTATCAGTGTACTTGGTGTTACCGCTGAAACTCGGATCGTTACTGTAGAGTAGATCTTGTACTTGGGTATAACGAACCGTAGTTTCAAACCAAGGGAATAATTGCACTGAAGCTGAAAAATGCTGGTATTCAGAGTTATAAGTTGTTGCAAAATTAAACTCACCTTCAGGAGCCATACGTCCTGTAGGCATTTGCATTAATCCTACACCACCAAAGTCCGATTGTGAGGCTAAGAGTGGAGGATAGCTAAATTCATCGGCTTGGATATGGAATAAAGGGAAAAGAGCCAGAGCAATAGCTGAAAGGTTACTTAACGTAAGATTAGAATGGGTAGCGTTATTCATTACAGAGCCCGATTCCTTAATAATTCAATAATATTGGCGTTCAATGTGCTGTAGTCTTCAACTAAGTCTGAAAATTCAACATAAAGCACGGCTCCTGGAGCAATATCTTGCGCTTGAGCATTCCAATAGGCTATTGGTTGTTTTAGTGCTTTACCATCTGGTTGAACTATCCATACGAAGCTATTATCAGCGTTTTCTAATGGAATCGCTTTCGCTAAATAGTCTTTACTATTCTTATTGACTTGCCATTCAAAACTTCCCGCTTTAGCTACCGCACCCATGACAAGTACTGTCGTAGGTCTCTGAGGTAAGATAAGTTCGAAACGGCCATCAATTAGAGGGTTGTATGAGTCATTTATCCTAATTAGATCAGGATGTAATGGCTGCATTACGCGCTGTCCAAGCTTGATTTGTCGTAAAAACTGCGCAAATTTTGCAAGCTTTGCTGTATAGATACTGTCATCTGCAGCTTGACCCATTTGTGCTAGTTGAGACAGGGTTTCTTTGCGCTTAGCTTCTAAAGCGGCAGTGTTTTGGATATCGAGTAGTGCTGCACCCAACCAATAAATAGGGGTTATCTCTTTATGATTGTTTTTATTATATATTTGAAGTTGTTGTAAGCCGTCCAGTACTACTTTATCAAGACGAATCGATGTTGGATAAAGTAATTCAACTTGTGCATCTTGGTTTGACGACGTTGTAACTAACAATTGGGTTTCAGCCTGAGCTACTGTCGCTAAAACAGAACTGAGCAGTAGCGCTAAGGGCATTAAATAGGATCTCATTGGGACTCCACTAAGACGCAAATGGCTTGAGTAATGTAATTTCGATAAAAGGCTGATTAGGGGCAATTTTTTGACGACTCTTAATCACATGACCTGTTTCTGGTGTGAGCCAAAATTCATTTTGATACTGAATATTGAGATTATCTACCGAAACTGATTCAAGGTAATGTAGCGCTTGGGTTGGAGTATCGTTGATGAGAATGTTTTCTTTAGCAATAAAACTAAAATGTGAATTTACGCGGTAGCCAAAGTGATATCCGGGTTGCCAATCAATCGTTCGAGTCCATGTTTTGGGAGTGCTATCTAAATGTAAGCCTAAGAGTATAGGATCTGGCTCATTGCTTTCTACTGCAATTAAATCACCTGTTAATAGGTTGCTCGTCCTAACCAATCGTCCATTTATTGTTACTAACATGGCTTTATCTGCAGAGAGCCATTTTAACTCTGTTATTGCAGGAGTCAGTGGCAGCGTTAAGGTGAACTTAGGCTCTGCAAGTGCAAGTACAATGAACGCTTGAGGTATACCATCGATTCGAGCATAGATACTGGCATAGGGGATATTATTAACTTGCTGTTCCGACAATTGAGTATCTTTGTCACCGATAAAGGCTAACTTCAAAGTATCGTTAAGTGCGCTGATTCTTTGGCTACAAGCGGTTGTGTTTACTAACACAATCGAGATTGTCAGTAGTGACAGTAATTTTTTATATATACGCATCCGAGTTGCTTATTCTCAATTAGGATTAAATAGCGAATTTAAAGAGGTATCAGACAGATTTCAAGTTATGAAATTAACTTTGTAAACACTCAAAAAAAACAACCGCCCATAAGGCGGCTGTTTAGAAGCATACTAACAATAGCTTAGTTACCAGTGCCTGTAGTTGTACCTGTGCCAGTACCTGTGTTGGTAATTGGGTTACCATCAGAACTGTTAGAGATAACAACTGCGCCAGCAATTGCAGCAGCAGCAGCTACGCTACCAGCAACGATAACACCAGTACTAGTGCTTGCAGCAGTACCAGTACCGGCAGCTTCGCCTTCAACTGCATTTGCAGCCATAGAGCTGAATGCTGTCATTGCAACGATAAGTGCTAGTGAAGTTTTTTTCATCGTGATTCCCTTTTTGAAAAAATGTGCATGATTTTTTGATAATCTAGTACAGCATAGTAAGCGATGCAAACAAAATTATCAATGTTAAATCCATCTTCTTGCTCATGCGAAAGTTTGAATTTCGGCACTAATATTCAAGCTATATCTATCCATTTGGCATGATTTTTAGTGAAGAAACTGATTAAGTCGTTAGCTTATTTTAAACAAAAGAAATCTTTAAGTTCATCGATTTGTTCCATGGCATCTTTATAGCCTAAGTCGATTAAAGCGCTGGTATACGTTTTTTCGAAGAGTAGGTAGGACACAATACTTGAGTCTGATTGCCTGTCTATGCCGATGAAGCCGAGTAAGGTTTTGACGGCCCATGGCATGTCATCATAGAAGCGGGCAGCAATTTTGCTGAGATCTTCGCTAGGTTTGATGACTAGGGCCTTAATCGGATGCAAGGCGAGTTTGTTACGGCTTGACTCAGGAATCAGGCTTAAAGTGTTATTGATCCTTTCTAGTCTCTCAAGGTCGCTATTTAAGGTATCTGAAAAGATGGTATCGAGCAGATGACCCGCTATGGTCGCCGTTTTTGGGTGATATTCTAGTTCCATAGGAAAGTGCTTGTGCGGGCTCTCTAAGTTAATAACTAAGAGTTTTTCTGCGCCTAAATGAATAGGGCTTGAGAGCGGTGCTAGCTGATGGACTGAACCATCGCCATAATAGGCTTGGTTGAGTTTAATGGATGGAAATACCATAGGGATTGCCGAACTGGCGAGTAGGTGCTCGGTATTGAGCATGATACGTTCGCCACTGCGACGGGCACGGGTCCAGTTTTCGATTTCTTTCGCGGCTTGGAAAAAGGTCACTGAGCGAGAGTTATTATAACAAGAGGCATCCACACTCAGCGCTGTCAGTGAGCCATTACGGATATTACGGTCTATACGTTTAAAGTCGATGAGCTCATTGAGTAAGCCTCTTAGCGGATCATTATCGAGCAGACTGCCTGCATCGGTATTGACCTTATCATCTTGCATGCCTTTGAGGGCCATTTTCGTTAGATGGCTGAGAACACCTGTGATCGAAGCTCGGTAGACTTTTCGAGTTTCAAAGTGACGCCAAACCCATTCGAGTTTTCTGACGCCAAGGTGAAAGCAAGAGGCATGGGTCGCGATAGCGGTGCCATTGATGGCACCCGCAGAGGTTCCGCAAATAATTTTAAAGGGAATACCATGATTGCGTGGATAAAGCTGGACCAGTGCTTTTAACACGCCGACTTGGTAGGCCGCCCTAGCGCCGCCACCGCCTAAGACTAATGCAGTTGATGTAGGCAATCTTCAGGCTCAATTTATTGTTTTAATAGTTTTATTAAAGCAACGCCCCCCTATAAAAAGCAAGTCGGTAGACTCAATTAGTTGTAAATTTCGATTTATCGTTTATTCGATTGCTGGAACATTTCGCTTTAGACAATTAATCCGCAGTAACCTTGGTCGTTTTACTGAGGCCAAAGCAATGCTCCGATGTTGGAAATTCACCCGTTCTCACTTCTTGGGCATATTGGGCGCAGGCCTTAGTGATCAATGGTCCTAAGTCGATATAGCGTTTAGCAAATTTAGGCGTGTAGTCAGAAAATAAGCCTAAGATATCCTCAGTCACGAGCACTTGACCATCGCAGGCGGGTGAGGCACCAATGCCTATAACTGGGATTGAGACTCCTGCCGTCACTGTGCGCGCCGCGAGCTCGGATGTGCCTTCAATCAGTATGCTAAAAGCGCCTGCTTGCTCAAAGTCTTTCGCTAAACTAACGAGGGCTTCGATGGCGGCAGCATCCCTTGCTTGGGTTTTAAATCCACCCAATTGATTCACGTGTTGCGGCATTAATCCTATGTGTGGCATTACAGGGATCCCTCGCTGGGTTAAAAAACGAGTGGTGTCGAGCATCTCTGCGCCACCCTCGAGTTTTACCGCCTGCGCGCCTGTGCGTATTAATACTTGGCTGGCATGTCTGAAGGCTTGCTGAGGCGATTCTTGATAACTCCCAAAGGGCATATCGATAATAACGCAGGCATGTGCTGCGCCGCGACTGACAGCAAGACCATGATTAATCATCATTTCTAAGGTAACCCCGAGTGTAGAGTCTTGCCCATAAACCACCATGCCGACGGAGTCGCCGACGATAATCATATCTACATGGGGATCGATAATTTCTGCCATCGGTTTTTCATAGGCGGTGAGAGCAACTATGGGGGTTTTACCTTTCATTTTTTGTAATGTAACGGGCGTTACGCGGTTTTTATCCATGTGGATACTCATGTCATCTCCAATTAATTCAGCCTGATATGACATGTTAGCGTTTGCTGCTTTGGCTTGGGCTCGATAGATTGACTTAATATCTAGATATAAAGACACTTCTACAAATATAAAGTACTTTTATATGAAGAGGCGCTTCTATTCGGAAGAGGCTCGATAATATGAAAAGAAGCTTCGATATAAAAATCACTTTGGGCGATAACACCTTGAATCAAGTCACTGACACGCATTTATCCCAGCAGCATATTACTCAGCACACGCAGGTCGCACCTTCACGTTTAGCCGCCGCAGGGCTAAGTGCCTCCATCATGTTGCTTAAGCGAACACTCAAGCCGTTTGAACATGTGCAGCGCCATCGTCATTCTTGGGGACAGGTCATTTATGCCAATCAAGGTGTGCTGAGTGTGATCACGCCTGCTGGGCGTTACATTGTGCCGCCTGAGCAAGCGGTGTGGGTGCCTCCCTTTGTCGATCATGAGGTTATCGCGCTAGGTCAGGTGCAATTGAGTAGTCTGTATTTGGATGAAACCCGGATAGGCGGGTTTCCACCCGACTGTACTTGTTTGAGTGTGAAGCCTGTTTTGCAGTTATTACTGCAAGAGGCTAATGCCTTAGTGAAGAGTGAGGCTGGGCTGATTGATCCCGATTTTAAGGATAGCGTCATGCGGCTCTTGATGGTGATCCGTGACTTTATGGTGCTCGCCCCTAAGGTCGCCTTGGATTTACCTTATCCTAAGGATAAAAAATTACTGCGCATTACCGAGGCTTTGCTTGCCGATCCAAGCGAACAGCGCACTTTGGTTGATTGGCAGCGGGAGGTCGGTGCCTCGGCCCGCACGTTAGCGAGATTATTTAAACAGCAAACAGGGCTGAGTTATAGCCAATGGTTGCAAAGGCTTAGATTGCAGGTGGCGATTCAAATGCTCAGCCGAGGTGAATCTGTACTCACTACTGCGTTATCCTTAGGTTATGCCTCGGGTTCAGCCTTTGGTTATATGTTTAGGCAGTTGATGGGCGTCGCTCCGAGTCAGTACCAGTTAGCGCAAAATACCTTGCCAAAAATACAGTGCCCAAAATACAGCAGTAAACAGCCGCATATAAAAGTCATGTCACGAGTGAGCGACGACAGTCAATAAAAGTCCAATAAAAAACGCACTTAAGCTGGGCTCAAGTGCGTTTCGTTTTTGATCTTCAGCTTGTCTACATTTCGCGTTGAGGTTTAGCCTTTAACTGCGTTTTTCAGGAAGTCGAGCAGTTGATCGAATGGAATATCTTGTTTTTCACCGGTGCGGCGGTTTTTGTATTCAAATACGCCGGCATCGATATTGCGATCGCCGATCACCACTGTATGTGGGATACCAATCAGTTCCATATCGGCGAACATCACGCCTGGACGCTCTTTACGATCATCCAATAACACTTCGATACCCGCTTCGTTTAAGTCTTTGTATAACTGCTCGGCGATATCGGTGACGCGGTGCGACTTGTGCATGTTCATTGGCAGAATGCCCACGCTAAATGGTGCAATTGCTTCTGGCCAAATGATGCCACGGTCATCGAAGTTTTGTTCGATGGCTGCTGCCACGATACGGCTCACGCCGACACCGTAACAACCCATTAGTAGCACCTGTGACTTGCCATTTTCGTCAAGTACAGTCGCGTTCATCGATTTAGAATAGTTAGTGCCCAGTTGGAAAATATGGCCCACTTCGATACCGCGTGCCATAGCATAAGTGCCTGAACCATCAGGTGTTGGCTCGCCTTCGACTACGTTACGGATGTCGGCAACTTGCGCTGTCGGCAGATCGCGTTCCCAGTTGATACCAAAATAATGTTTATCATCAACGTTAGCACCGGCGGCAAAATCGCTCATTACGCTAACGCTGTGATCGATAACGATAGGGATTTTAAGACCGATAGGGCCAAGTGAACCTGGACCTGCGCCAATGGCGTCACGGATCAGCGCTTCTGGCGCCATTTCCAATGGTGATGCGACTAAGTCTAACTTGTCAGCCTTGACTTCGTTGAGTTCATGGTCGCCACGAACAATCAGCGCCACTAAAGGCGTCGCTTCTGTCGCACCCATTACGATTAAGGTTTTGACCGTTTTAGTGATATCCAAACCAAACTGCTCAACTAATTCCGCAATGGTCTTTGCATTTGGGGTATCGACTAAACGCAATGCTTCAGTGGCTGCGCCGCGTGGTTCAGTTGGCATAGGTGATTCGGCTTTCTCAATGTTAGCGGCATAATCGCTGCCCGTTGAGTAAGCAATTAAATCTTCACCGCTTTGTGCTAGAACATGGAACTCGTGTGACATGCTGCCACCGATTGAACCCGTATCAGCTAAAACTGGGCGGAAAGCTAAACCCATGCGCGATAGAATGTTGCTATAGGCTGTGTACATAGCCTCATAGGTTTCATTCATGGTATCGACGTCAAGGTGGAAAGAGTAGGCGTCTTTCATCAAGAATTCACGTGAGCGCATCATGCCAAAACGTGGGCGAACTTCGTCACGGAATTTGGTTTGAATTTGGTAAAGATTCAGCGGTAATTGCTTATATGAGCTGACTTCTTTACGAATGAGATCTGTGATCACTTCTTCGTGGGTTGGCCCCAGTACGAAGTCGCGATTGTGACGATCTTTAAAGCGTAACAGCTCGGGACCAAACTTTTCCCAACGACCCGTTTCTACCCACAAGTCTGCCGGTTGCACCATAGGCATTAGAATTTCAATTGCACCGGCTTTGTTCATTTCTTCACGAACAATGGCTTCGACTTTACGCAATACGCGTAAGCCCGTGGGGAGGTAGCTGTAAAGGCCCGACGCATTACGACGGATCATGCCCGCACGTAACATTAATTGATGACTAATGACTTCTGCGTTGGCAGGAGTTTCTTTCTGTGTTGATAGCAGGTACTTGCTGACGCGCATTACCGATGTCCAAATTTGAGTTGAATGGTCGCCATTTTATCACCTGCTTTGGTGATGTCACCTAGGGATTTAGGTTAAATTCAACTAGCTGGGAGATAAATAGCATTTTTTGATGCTGGATAACGGATAACGGATAACGGATAACGGATAACGGATAACGGATAACGAAAGGAAGAGCGCTGTGCTGTTAGAGCGTGACTTCGTCACTGCTAGTATCAAGATTATCCTTACTGCTTACTTATCCCGTCTATCACCAATCACTTTGGCGGGGTTGCCAGCCACTATCGCCCAGTCGGGTACATCTTTCGTCACTATGCTGCCCATACCCACCACAGCGTGATCGCCAATGGTCACACCATCGACTATGCCTGCCTGAGCGCCAATCCACACATCTTGGCCAATAACAATGCCTTTGGAGTTGGCAGCTTGTTGATATATGGGGGTATCTGGCGCCATGCCATGGTTGAAGGCGTAAATAGTGACATTATTGGCGATGCGGGTTTGATTGCCTATCTGAATCCCGACCCTGCCGCCATCGAAGGAGCAGCCATGATTAATCGCCACTTCGTCCCCTAGCGTGATAGGCCCATGCAAAAAACACTCGGCGGCGATCATGCAGCGATTACCCATGCGGATATCACGATTGGGTTCGGCAAATAACTGCGCCTCGGGGGCGATAAAGCATTGCTCGCCGATGTTGATGGTTTCGAGGGCACAAAGTTTTGCTTGAATATCGTCTTGCCAAGGTTTAGCCCAGATTAAATGTTTCTCTTTTAAAGAAAAATACAGCCACGGCATCCAAGAGAGCCGCTTTTTATGCTGGCTTTGATAATCAGGTTTTGATGCAGGCGTTGGCGCAGACATTTAGCCACATTTCCCCGGTTTGAGTTCCAGTACCAAGATGTATTCTTGGTCATTATCATCGACTGCCATTTGCCAAAACACATCTAAATCATAGAGGGCGACTTGGTATAACTTAGGATCGTCCTTGGCTTTTTTGTAGGCGGGGCGCGGATCTTGGCCCAGCACACCGCGGATAAGCAGAGCTAAATCTGTGTAGGTTTCCTGCAGGGTGTAACGCTCAATCTGCGTCTTGGCATGGTCAGAATACACCACTGAAATCAGTTTAGGCGCGTCTTGGGCAATGCCGCCTACAGCATCGGTAATCGAATCTGAGAAAGGAATGTATGGCTTAATATCAATTATCGGTGTGCCATCGAGCAGATCCATACCGGAAATTTCGAGGCACACTTTGCCCTTGCGCTGCACTACGCCGTGCAATTTCACTACAGACTGACCTATACCATTGGGGCGAAAAGTGGAGCGAGTGGCGAACACGCCGAGTTTTTCATTGCCGCCTAAACGCGGCGGGCGCACTGTGGTTTTCCAACCTTGGGCAAGATTCTCATGGAAGCAAAACAGTAACCAGAGATGTGAATATTGCTCTATGCCACGTACCGCATCGATATGATTCACATGGGGCTCGAGCTCGACATAACCACGCGCTTCAACAAGTCCGGGTTGTCTTGGAATGCCAAATTTTTGTTTATAGGGTGTGCGGCATGTTGCCACTGCGATAATTTGGTTGGTAAATGTCATGCAAAAAATTACCTAAAAAGATAAATATAACAACCGCCTAAGCTCATCATTCTAAGCTAATCATTAAGGCCCATCTTTGTGTGCTAATAATGCAGCGTTGGTCATGAAGCGTTAGCCATTAAGCGGTTGATAGGGGCAATCTTAGAACACTATAGGATCACGCCGCGAGCAGTATGCTTAATATGCGTGAGGCTTACTCTGTTGTAGCCGTTTTTACTGCTTGACCAACGCATAATGCGCGGCTGATACAACCTTGGGCAGCTTCTTCAAATATGACACATTGCTTGATGATAATGCCGTTAGCCCCTTTATCTGCCGCATTGCGACGGGCTTCGGTTCTGGCATCGGCAAGCGACGCGGGCGCACCGTTGGTATCGGCCTGACAGGACTCACCTTCGACCAATCCTTTTAATTCATAATGACCTTTCGGCAAGGTATCACCTTCATAAAGGATGACATCGGATGCCTTGAAATAGTCATTAATCGCCTCACTGTCCAAATTACTGTTAAAACTGTAGTCGCTTGCACAGGCACTGAGCAGGAGCACTAATGCACTTGAGAGGATAATTTTCATGGTTTGACCTGAGGTTGAGGAGAAAACTGCGCAGCCTTGGTAGGCTGCGCCGATGCGATATTATTATCTGAGCAAATTCTACCGCTTAAGGTACTTTTGATAAAGCTGCTGATGGCGATTATTCAGATCTATCTGCCGTCCTTCAATCCAGATTGCCTCAATTTTATTGGTCATAGGGTCGAGAATGTCCCCTTCGGACAGCACGACACTGCCTTGGTATCCCACCGCTATCGCACCTAAATCCTCCACACCTAACAGTTTTGCGGCATCTAAGGTGATGGACTTAAGTGCTTGTTCAGGCGTTAAACCATAGGCGGCGCTGTAGCCTGCGGCGTAGGGGAGGTTACGGCTATTCCAGTCCGATGAGAACCCAAGGGCGAAGGGAATACCTGCATTAGCGAGTAAAGATGGGATCTTAAAGGGTAAATCGACTGGCTCATCTTTACGTTTAGGGAGACTCAAGGTATGAGGGTAAATGACCCCAGCTTTAACTTCCCTTAGGCTTGAGTCCAAACGCCATGCATCGTATCCGCCGACAATCACCAGTTTGAATTGGTATTTTTTCGTCAAGGCGATCACTTGCTCAATTTGGCCAACACTGTCGGCATGGGCAAACAGTGTCGCTTTGCCTTGGTATAGCGGTAACATGGCCTGCCAGCGTAGGTTGTTGGTCGCGGACTGTGGATCTTCATCCTGGTTTTTGTCTTTGCCGTTGGCCTTATCACTTAAGAAATAGCGATAGCCATCTTCAAAGGCGATATTGAGCTTGTCGATTGCCTGCTGATTTTTCTCGATGGCCTTGGCTTTCTCTTTTTCATCTTCTGGCATGCGTTTGATTTGCGGCCAATAGACATGGAATTGCCCAGCACTTGGGGTCAGCGCATCCTCAATCGTCCACGCATCAAGATTCACCAGTACCGATTGCCCAGCAATACCATCGCCGCTCGGGACGATTTGCGCGTGGGTAATACCGTTGAAACGTATGGTCGGGATGAGCTCAGAATCTGGATTGTAAGCCGTCGCTGTGCTGATTTGCGGGTTGATATAACCCACCTCGGCGTTATCAACCGTGGGGCGGCTCATTTCAATTTCGACTAAGCCTAAACTGGTATCGAGGGCGATTAAGCCCGGATACAAGTGTTTACCGCTGGCATCGACGACTTGAGTGTCACTGGTTTCTGCGGTTGCACTGTTGATTTGGCTGGTGAGTTGAGCTCCAACGGCCGTGATCTTGCCATTTTCAATCAAGACATCAGTGTTGCTGAGCACGCCTTGACTGACTGTGTGCACTGTGGCGTTTTTAATCAGTACGCTGCGGATTTGTTTAGGTGTAGGCACGATATCGCTGGCCATCGCTGGGGCCAGCGTGGTGCAAATCGCGCCCAGTATCGCCACAAACAAAACGGGTTTAGATGAATGTTTCATTATTTGGCTCCCTCATGAGTGTGGCCCCATGCCTGATAGTGGGTGTCGCAGTGCCACTGTGGCTCGTTAAGTGGCGTGACTTTTTCACCCGCTTTAGCTTGGTCATCACTGCTGAGAATTTTTTGGATCAGTGCGGCGCGCTCGTTGACTACAGCGAGCTGGGCAACTTGGTCTTGGTCGCGGTCAAAATAGCGTTTTCCTTCAACCCATGCCTGTGTCACTTTGGCGTAAATCGACAGTGGCTCTGCGTTCCACAACACGACATCGGCCATTTTTCCTGGAGTAAGTGAACCCACAAATTCATCGACTCTTAATTGCTTGGCCGGATTAATAGTGACCATGTTCCAAGCATCTTCCTTCGACATATTGCAATACATCATAGACTTAGCCGCTTCTTGGTTGAGTCTGCGCTGCATTTCATAGTCGTCTGAGTTTATGCTGGTGGTCACACCTTTGTTTTGCATCAAACATGCATTTTGTGGAATCGCGTCGTACACCTCAAACTTATAGGCCCACCAATCGGCAAACGTCGAAGCGCCAGCGCCATGGGCGGCCAGTTCACTCGCCACTTTGTAACCTTCGAGCACATGGGTAAAGGTTTGTACTTTAAAGTGATAGGCCTCGGCCAAGCGGATAAACATCAGGATTTCTGACTGTACATAGGAATGAATATGTACGTCGCGTTGCTGGTTTAATACTTCGGCGACCGCCTGCAGACGATAACTTGGACGCGGGGCGACGGTTTTCTTTTTATCGCTGGAGCGCAGATTATCATAGGTTTTTAACGCCTTTTCATAGGCGATAGCAGCGTCGAAGGTTTCTTCAAATAATGCTTTTACTCCCATGCGAGTCTGGGGGAAGCGCTGAACAAATTTCTCACCCCAGTTACTCTGTTTGACGTTTTCACCTAAAGCAAATTTGATACTGGCGGGCGCGTTAACAAATTTGAGTTGTTCGGCTGGCTCGCCCCATTTCATTTTGATCAGTTGTGATTGGCCACCGATAGGGTTGGCGCTACCGTGGAGTAATTGCGCGCTGGTGACGCCGCCCGCTAAGGCGCGATAGATTGAAATATCGTCGGGATTAATAATATCGCCAATGCGTACTTCAGAGGTAACTGCGTCTGTTCCTTCGTTAGTACCGCCATTAATGGCGATATGCGAGTGTTCATCGACTATGCCGGCGGTGAGGTGTTTACCTGTTGCATCGAGGACTTGATAACCTGATGGTGTACTTAATTGTTGGCCAATTTTTTCGATGCGGCCATTGGCCATCAAGAGATCAGCATGTTCGAGAATGCCTTGCTTATCCGATGTCCACAGGGTGGCATTTTTGATGTGCAGCTTCTCCACCTTAGGTGCTTCGCTCAGTCCGTAAGCAACGTTAGGGAAGGTGAGGTGACTCACTAGGCTCGTGTTGGCTTCATTCTTGGGAGCATGATTGCTTGCTTGGTCTGCTTTTTTGAGCTTTGCAGTTTGAGTCATAGCGACACCGGCAACATTTGTAGTGCGACTTTTTGCATCGACCATACGACCTTGAATGCCGTCATCGGCCATCCACAGCGTAAAGCGGCTAAGGCCATTAATGCCTGCGGCGCTCAAATCGGCAGTAAAGCTCAATCTCCCGTTATCATCTAACTTAAGTTGAGTGAGTAAGATACTTTGTTCGCCACTGCTTAAATTGCCTTGGATGTTGGGTTTATCACTTTTACTTTCATCATGTAGCGATAAATCTAGCGTGAGGTTATTGAGGCTTAATTGGTAATCTCCCAGTAATCGTGCTTGGGGAAGTGAGCGCAGACTTTGCTCCTGACCTTGCAACCAAACACTGTAGATCTGGCCATCTTTAAAGATATTGCCTTTAGTGATAACAAAGTCAGCCATATAACCGGGCGCGAGTTTACCGGTAAAGTCGGCGGTGCCTGTCATCTCTGCGGCTTGGGTGGTGAGTGCCGCGAGAGCGTTTTCTTCACTTAAACCTTGGGCAATGGCTTGGCGTAGGCGCGGCCAGAAGGCATCGGTCTTAATCCCAAACTGCGTTAACGCAAAGGGGATTCCTGCGTTAGCTACCGCCGCAGGGTTGGTTGGTGCACGTTCCCACTGTCTTAAATCCGCCAGTGATACTTCACGATCAGCGTCATCTGTGCCGACATCGGGCGCCTGCGGATAGTTTAAAGGCAAGATCAACGGATAGTTCAGCGCCTTTAACTCATTGATGCGTGAGTATTCTTGACCATTACCAAGTAGGTTGGCTGGCAGTTTATGTTCTTTGAGTAAATGGGCTGCACGTAATTGGTCGTTGAGATTTTTGGTTTCAAAGATAATTTGCTTATCGGCTAAATTATCTAAACGCTCAAAGGCGATATTAAATTCGACTTGATTGTTTATTGCGCCATTGGCAGGTTTGTTTTTATTTTGGTTATACCAATTTGCATCGGCAAAGGTTTGCCTAATAAGTGCAATGCTGCCCATTAATGATGAGGGATAATCTTGTTCAGACGAACCTTTATCGAATGCCATAAAAGGTTGACTGCGGGCGCGATAAATCACTTCATTAGCCGTTTTGTCCGCTAATGAAAGGCTGACACCCGTCCCACGGAAGATACCGTCGAGTTTGCTACTTTGCACACTGGTGAAACCATTATTAATCCACTCTTTTGCGCGTTCTTTATTGGGGTAAACGTAATTAAACCATTCTTTTTCAGAATGAATTGCACCATTTTCCGCATTACCACCGATACGCTTTATATCATAGACGGGGCGAGTGAGCTTAAGTTTGGGATATTCGAATTCAATCCCATAATCGGTAAAAGGATCGATAAATCCGGGATAAATTGTATAACCACTCAAATCGATTCTAAATGCGCCAGCGGGAATGTCGTTGTGCTCAATAATGGCTTTAATTCGATTATTTTCAATTAATAAAGTGGCATCGCTTAAACGTTTTCCCGGTGCAATAATTAATTCAGCATGGGTAAATGCAGTGAGTTTACTGGATGTTGTTCCAGTATTGAGCTGGGCAAATGTTGTTTGTGATACTAAGCTAGCGATTATGCTGCAGCTTATCATTATCTTATTGTTTATCTGCATTATTTTATTCAATCGAGTGAGGGTGAACAAAGAGTAACTGAAAGCAGATGTAAATACTAAGGCTGAATTGTAACGTAATTTGAGTGGGAGTGAGGTGCGGAATTAACGGCTGTCGTTTAAGTTTGAAATGATTGATGGATATAAAAAAGCTCGCAACTAATGCGAGCTTTTATGCAAACTTGTGTTGGCAAATTAGCGCCATCACACTTGGCTGGATTAGATTAAGAAATCTTCCATAGAACGACCTTTGTTGATCTCGTTCTTAAATACGGTAGGCATACGGCCTTGGCCAGTCCATTGAACCATTTCACCGTCAACTTCAATTTGGTATTTGGCTGGACGAGGAGCGCGTTTCTTCGCAGCAGCTTTAACAGCTACGCCACCTAAGTCATCAATTGATAAACCAACGGCTTCCATTTGTTGACGGATTTCTTCAATCTTAGCATTACGAGCTGCCATGGCTTGTTCTTCTTCCTCAGCCATAGACTCGCGTTCTACTAAAATTTTATCTAATTTGTCGGCTAAATCACGTAACTCTTCAACGCTAAGTTCTTTTACTGCAGCTTTAAAACGACGGCCGTGAGTTAATATCTCTAAAAATTCGCTCATATCTATTTTCGTCCCACTCTATTTTTAATACAGGATAATGGTGAACAACACCTAAATGATAGAAACTAATATAGCTCGAATCAAATAAAATTATGCGTTTTAAGGAAATTAAATATTATTTATTTTTTGAACTTTTCTTATTCCCTCAAATAAGTGTCCAAAAAAGTGGCCGTTGCAGCGGATTAAAAAATACAAACAGGCGTTTGACTTTGGTTGACGTTAACGTTAACAGGACGTAAAGTTGCTCTATCCTGCATTGGTATTAACCAATGTTTTGTCCATGTACATGAAAGTGTAGGAAGGAAACCCTATGAAAGTATTGGTGCCCGTTAAGCGCGTTGTTGATGCCAATGTGAAGGTCAGGGTCAAAGCTGACAATACAAGTGTTGACACTGCAAACCTAAAAATGGCGTTGAACCCTTTTTGTGAAATCGCAGTAGAAGAAGCGGTTCGTTTAAAAGAAGCGGGTAGCGCTACTGAAGTGGTTGTTGTCAGTATTGGTAATAAAACCGTGCAAGAACAACTGCGTACCGCGCTTGCATTAGGCGCAGATCGTGCGATTCATATCGATACTGAAGAAGAGCTCGTGCCATTGTCTATCGCCAAATTGCTCAAAGCGGTACAAGACAAAGAACAAGCAGAGCTGGTGATTTTTGGTAAGCAATCCATCGATGGTGATAATAACCAAACTGGCCAAATGTTTGCCGCGTTAATGGATATGCCACAGGCGACCTTTGCTTCAGAAATCAAATTAGAAGCGAATACATTACAAGTCACCCGTGAAATTGACGGCGGCATGCAAACTCTCAAACTGCCTTTACCTGCTGTCGTGACTGCCGATCTACGTTTGAACGAACCCCGTTACGCTTCATTGCCTAACATAATGAAAGCCAAGCGTAAGCCATTAGAAGTATTTACTGTGGCAGACTTAGGCGTGACGTTAAAGAGTCACCAAACGATTGTGAAGGTCACTCCGCCAGCTGAACGTAAAGCGGGCATCATGGTAGCGTCGGTAGCTGAGCTAGTTGAAAAGTTAAAAAATGAAGCGAAGGTGATCTAAATGGCCATTTTAGTATTAGCTGAACATGATAATGCTGCACTGAAACTCGATACGGCAAAAATTGTTACCGCCGCCCGCGCCATAGGCGATGAAGTACATGTCTTGGTTGCGGGTCACCAATGTGGCGCGGTTGTCCAAGCGGCGCAGGCACTACAAGGCGTTAGCCAAGTACTCGTTGCCGATGCCAGCGTGTATGAAGCGCATTTAGCGGAAAATTTTGCCAAATTGCTGGTGGACTTAGCGCCAAACTATGGTCACATTCTGGCCTCGGCTTCAAGTTTAGGTAAGGACACGCTTCCGCGCGTTGCGGCATTATTAGATGTCGCGCAAATCTCAGAAGTTATTACCGTCGTCAATGCCGATACCTTTGTGCGCCCTGTGTATGCGGGTAACGCCTTAGCGACAGTGCAAAGCCATGATGCCATTAAAGTGATGACAGTGCGCGCCAGTGCGTTTGACGCTGCGCCAGAAGGTAACAGTGCGGCTGTGACGACACTTGATAAAGTGTTTGAAGCGAGAACTCAGTTTGTTTCTCAATCGCTGACAGTTTCTGCCCGTCCAGAGTTAGGCAATGCTGGCATTATCGTATCTGGCGGCCGAGGCATGGGCAGTGGTGAAAACTTCGGCATGTTAGAGCAACTTGCTGACAAGCTCGGTGCAGCAGTTGGCGCATCACGCGCCGCAGTTGACGCAGGTTTTGTGCCTAACGATTTACAAGTGGGTCAAACCGGTAAAATCGTTGCGCCAAACTTGTATATTGCCGTCGGTATTTCTGGCGCGATTCAGCATTTAGCCGGCATGAAAGACGCTAAAGTCATCGTTGCAATCAACAAAGATCCTGAAGCGCCGATTTTTCAAGTTGCCGATTATGGACTCGTTGCAGATCTGTTTGAGGCGGTTCCTGAGCTGATTACAAGTCTCAGTTGATTTTATCTGTGATCTAGGTCACATTAAGTGGCTTTGCGGTAGCATCTGCTAAGCCGCTTATGTTTTTATGTGCCTCACGCCCGTGCAAGGGCGTTCTTAGAAGTAGAGGCGCGCCAAATATTAGTAGTGATCAGTAGGGTGATTCCGTTGATCGATTGCGAAAGGATTTGGTGCCGAAGTGGTTCGATTTATCACGATCAACTGCTGGGGTTGTACCTAATAGGTGCAGCACTGCCATAGTATTTTCCGATATGGATATTGGGAATAGTTACTATGGAGCGCTACTGATAGGACAGGTGACCTTGGGTATCTATTGCCTTTTCCCACCAGTTCAGTCGCCCTCCATTCGTATTTAACGAAGATAATAATCAATGACTGTTATGAATTATGCCGATTCGGCACTTTCCTTGTTGCCGCCTGCGGTGGCTATCGTGTTGGCGATCTTGACTCGCCGTGTACTGCTTTCTTTGGGGTTAGGTATTTTAATTGGTGCTTTATTGCTCAATCAATTTTCACCTTTAGCAACGGGTGAGTTTGTATTTAATGGCGTTAAAGGGCTTTTTTGGACTGATAAAGGTCTAAATTCGTGGAACTTATATATTCTCGGTTTCTTAATTGTACTGGGAATGATTACAGCGTTAATTACCGTAAGTGGCAGCGCGCGGGCTTTTGCCGATTGGGCTCGTTTACATATACGTAATAAACGTGATGCTAAACTATTGACCATGTTTTTAGGTTGCGTAGTTTTTATTGATGATTATTTCAATAGTTTAGTTGTTGGTTCGGTCGCTCGACCTGTTACCGATCGTTATTATGTTTCCCGTGCTAAGTTAGCTTATTTATTAGATTCTACTGCCGCGCCTGTGTGCGTTATTTCTCCAGTTTCGAGCTGGGGCGCTTATATTATCGCACTCATTGGCGGGATATTAACTGCCCATGGTTTTGCTGATACGGGTCATTTGAGTATTTTTATTCAAATGATCCCGATGAACTTTTACGCAATCTTCTCCTTGTTATTATTACTTTTTGTTGTCTTTATGGGATTAGATGTTGGGCCAATGCGTGAGCATGAGCTCAATGCCCAACGTGGTAATTTATACGATGAGTCTAAAGGATTACCGCCTGGGGCGAACGCGGATTTACCTGAAGCCGAAACCGGTAAGATTTTAGGTCTATTTCTGCCGATTACCGTGTTGGTATTTGCAACCCTCTATTTTATGATTAACAGTGGCGCTCAAGTACTCGCGGCGGAAGGGATTGAATTTAATATTATTTCTGCTTTTGAGAAAACCGATGTCAGTTCATCGCTTTTCTTTGGTGCATTAATTGGTCTAGCGGTTTCGCTGATATTGAATTTAGTGCAAGGCGTTGAGAAATTGATGATAGTCAAAGGTATAGTGCAGGGCGCTCGCTCTATGCTGCCAGCGATTTATATCCTGTTATTTGCTTGGACAATCGCAGGTGTGATTGGTCAACTCGAAACCGGTAAGTTTATGGCGAGTTTAGCAACAGGAAATATTCCGTTCGCGTTTTTACCCGCCTTAATGTTTGTGCTAGCAGGTATTACCGCGTTCTCAACTGGTACTAGCTGGGGTACGTTCGGGATCATGTTGCCGATTGCTGCTGATATGGCGATGGGAAGCCACACTGGCATGATGTTGCCTATGCTTGCCTCTGTGCTGGCGGGGGCTGTATTTGGCGATCACTGCTCGCCAATTTCCGACACGACTATCTTGTCGTCTACGGGCGCCAGTTGCCACCACATCGACCATGTGGTAACTCAGCTACCTTATGCACTTATTGCGGCGTTTATTAGCTTAGTGGGTTATGTGGCACTTGGATTTACCGAGTCTGTTGTCGCGGGTTTAGTGGCTTGTAGTGTGGCATTTGTGATCAGTATTATCGTACTTAAAATCAAATCTAAAGGCACAATTAGCTAGACGTTAATTGAAACCTTTCACTGCAAACGTTCACGACAAATAAGTCAAAATAAATCAGCCAGCATTATGCTGGCTGATTTTTTTGGTTAAGGCTGAGTTTGTTTTTATCTCTAGTCTATAGCATCAAGGCTATCAACTCTTAGCTTAGCGTGCTTGATCTAGACCGCGGCGTTTAAGTAAGCCTTCCGTGGTTGGCTCTTGTCCGCGGAAGTTTTTGTAGGCGTCCATTGGCGCTATGCTATTACCCACTTCACGGATCGTTTTGCGGTACTTCATGCCGATTTCACGATTGAGCCCGCCTTGGGTTTGTACATAGGCAAACGCATCCGCCGCTAAAATCTCACTCCACATATAAGCGTAATAACTTGCCGAGTAACCGCCGGGGAAGGCGTGGGCAAAATAGGTCGACTTATAACGCGGAGGTACGGCACTGATGTTTAAGCCGTGCTTTTTCAGGGCATTGGCTTCAAAGGTTGGTACATCTTGCAGCGGCGTCTCTGGGCTTAATGAATGCCATTCCATGTCTACTAATGCAGCGGCCATGTATTCCAGTGTGTCAAAGCCTTGGTTGAAACTGCCAGATTTCAGTAGTTTTTGCAGCAGTTCATCGGGAATGGGTTTGCCCGTTTCGTAGTGTTTCGCGTAGTTCGCTAACACTTTTGGATGGGCTGCCCAATCTTCTTCAAACGTCGATGGAAATTCGACAAAGTCGCGTGAAACCGAGGTACCCGCCAGACTTGGATAAGTCACTTTAGAGAACATGCCGTGGGTGCCGTGACCCATTTCATGGAACATAGTGGTGACTTCGTTATAGCTGACGAAGGTGGGTTGACCTTCGGGCGCTTTCTTTATGTTCATCACGTTGACGACCACAGGTTTAGTGCCTTCGAGGAAGGATTGACCGACGAACGAACTCATCCAAGCGCCACCACGTTTACCTTCACGGGCAAAATAGTCGGCGTAGAAAATGGCCATGCTTGAGCCATCGGCATCAAACATTTCGTAGGCTTTCACATCGGGATGGTAAACCGGTAAATCTGGGCGTGGTTTTAAGGTGACGCCATAGAGTTCTTTGAGTGTGTAGAATACGCCGTCTTCGAGCACACGGTTAAACTCGAAGTATGGGCGAATGCTATTTGCATCGAGGGCGTATTTTTCTTGGCGGACTTTTTCTGCGTAAAACTCCCAGTCCCACGGTGCCAGTTCAAATTTCCCACCGGTTTTAGTGATCATCGCTTGAATGTCGGCCGCTTCTTTCTCTGTGTTAGCAACTACCGCAGGCACCATTGAGCCAAACATGCTGTAAACCGCTTCGGGTGTTTTGGCCATTTGCGGTGCTAATCGATAACTTGCCCAGTTTTCATAGCCTAATAGTGTTGCGCGCTCGGCTCTGAGTTTCGCTAAACGAGATACGAGTGACGCAGTTTCGTTTTCACCAGTTAAGCCACGGTTCGCTGAGGCTTCCCAAATACGCTGGCGTAGCTCACGGTTTTCCAGTGATGCCAACACAGGTTGGCGAGTGGTGTTGGTGATGTTAATCAGATACTTGCCATCGTGACCAGCCGCTTTGGCATCGTTCGCGGCTGAAGTGATTTCACCGTCGGTTAATCCAGCAAGTTCACTTTTTGAATCCACCACAACGGCGATTTCTTTGGTTAAGCGTAATAAACGCTGAGAGAACTCATTCGTTAGTGTTGATTGTTCTTCATTTAACGCGCGGATTTTAACTTTTTGTTCATCGGTAAGTTTAGCGCCAGCCATGATAAAGCGTTGGTGATATACCTCAACCAAACGTACGGCTTCTGGAGTTAACCCTAAGTTAGTGCGGTCGTTATAGATGGCTTCGATACGGGCAAATAGCGCTGGGTTTAAGTTGATATTATCTGAGTGGGCCGCCATTTTTGGCGCCATTTCGCCTTGGATTTTACGCAGTTCTGGATTGCTATTCGACCCTGCTAAATTATAAAACACGCTTGATGCACGGTTGAGTAGGGCGCCGCTTTTCTCCATAGCGACAATCGTATTATCGAAGGTTGCTGCTGCCGGATTATTGGCTATTGCGAGAATTTCTTGATACTGCTCAGCCATGCCTTGCTCTAGGGCTGGCGCGAAGTGCTCATTCTTGATGAGGCTAAAATCAGGGGCTTGATATTGCAGGTTACTGGCTTGGAACAGCGGGTTTTGGGTTTGTACCGAGATAACGTTAGGTGCTTTAGTTTCTGTGCTGCTGCAACCTGCCATGAATCCGGCGGTGAGAGTGGCGCCGATGGCGATGGCAATAAAACTTTTACGCATAATTGAGTGACTTCCTTTGAATTGTTGTTTTTTTAGGACTGTAACGTTAGTAACTTAAATAGGACTGAAAATGGCTTGTTATCGGGTAATGTCTAAGTAAAAAAGGAGCCTCGCATTAGCGAGACTCCTTTGGCTATTTCCTTGCAGGGAAAATAGGTACCGCTTTTTACTTACTTCTTAATCACGCGATGATGAGATGATTAATTAGCGAGTAAACTTGTGGTATTTATCAATACCAGAACTTCTACCTGTGTCATGGCATACTGCACAAGATTCAGAGGTCGGTTGTTTAAACCAGTCAGCAACCTTTGGTATGCTGATTTCACCACCGTTGCTTGCCATATGCGCCTTAGCTGAATCGCTAGTGTGGCAGGCATAACAGTTAGCGGTGACTGGGCTTGTCATTTTGCTACCTGGCTCAGCGATGTATTGATTTGGCACTTTGCTTAAATCAATCGCTTTTTCATGACAGGCAACGCAGCTAGTAGAGGCTTCAATCGCGCCTGCACCGTTAGCGGTTTGCGCTTGAGTTCCATCAGCTTTAACTTCACCGACTTTAGCGCCATTACCCCAGTGCCAGCTGTGCACCATAGGACCAAAACCTGCGCCTAAGGCTGCTGAAGTACGTTCCATGCCGTTGTCATGGCAGGCGATACAAGCTTTACCACCTTCATCGAAGGCACCATTTTTGTGGAACGCAGTGGCATCGTTGTGACAAGTAGTACAGCTGTTAGTACTCGCTATCTCACGACGTTCGAAGCCAGAGACCTTTTGAGTGGTGACAGGGTTAACGACATCTGAGTAAGCCGTAAAGGATATGCCCATAGAACCATCATAACCTGTCGCTCTTAGGCTGCCATTACTTTGGTAGCGTTGCTTGCCATCATATTCCATCCAACCAGCGGTACTAAATGTCACGCGGGCAGAATAAACATAGTTAGCATTCACTGCGCTGATATCTGTCAGTAAATGACAGATATTTTTAGTGCCGTCAGTGTTGTAACCATAGTAGTAGTTAGTACGGTTACCTGGGCGACCCACTAAGCTGCCATTTTCATAGGAATGTAAATAAGCGCCCGCATAAACTACGGGTTTCTTAGCGTCATATACTAGCGGGCTAGAATAGTTAAAGTTGTCTTTAATGCTAAAGACGTTACCATCGGTGTCTTTCACTGTCAGTGTTGTACACCAGCCTGGGGCGGTTACTGCTGCCGCAGCACCTGTCGGCGCATAGTGGTCTGTCTTGGTAGAAATATCATCTACTTTAACAGGTGTTGATAGACTTAATTTATACTTAGCGCGAATCGCTTGGCGTTCGGTTATACCCGCTTTGCTTTCGTGCATAATGCGCAGATCCGCACCATTACTTGGGATAATAGCCCCTGGTACGCCACCACTGTCATGGCAATCAATACAACCTGGTCCAGCTACGTTGATGTTTTTAGGTGCTTCAACGTGACAAGATGTACAGTTTTGTACTGAAAAGTCTTTAGTAAAATCTTGGTGATTGATATGACCAATTTTAGATAGGGTGTTTGTCGCATAGCCACCCGTAGAGAAACCTTCAGCATTGACAACTGCGCGGCTAACTGAACCGTGACACACTAAACAGCCTTCCACGAAGGTGACTTCGCTGTCCATGCCAGTAGCGACATAGCTTGCATGACGACGAGGGCTTGTTGAGTAGTCGATATGGCAAGAGTAACAACTATCAGTTGTGGTTGAATGGGTGCCTTCAGGTTTGTTAACGACCAGAGGTTTAGAGGTCGCAATACCATTATTACCACCGACACGTAACCAAACAATACCTTCAGTGCTTGGATTAACCCCTTTCATTGGTACTTTAAATTGGTAATGACCATCAGCTAAAGCGGTCAATTCAGCGCCGACGGTTGCTTGAGTTGCTTCACCGCCAATATGGACGTTATCTGCAACACCATTTTTATCAGCTTCGGTGCGGTTAGTGATGAAGCCTTTATCTGTTAGTGCAGCCACTTTGGCTTGAGCATTTAACAGTCCGTTGATTAGGTTATTGTTTTCATCTGTAATTTCAAATTCGTAAGTGATACTGCCTTCGCCAAAGCTATAGTTGATCACTTTGACGTTAGTCATAGTAGAACTGGTGACTGGGGGCGGTGTTCCAGGCTCTCCGGGTGTTCCAGGTTCACCGGGTGTTCCAGGGATACCGGGCGTTCCTGGTGCTCCATCTACACCATCTTTACCATCATCGCCACAGCCAACAAGGGCGCCAGTTAGTGCTAAGGCAACTAAATATGCCAGTTTTCTAGAGGTGAAAATTCTCATCATAATCTCCATTTGATCCAATATGCGAATAAAGGACGGAGTGGAGCACTAAAGTTTGCAGGGTAGATTAGTGCTTTGACCGTTGGTCTCAATTTGCAAGCTATCGAATACTTTTCTTTTTTTAATTGAGCACGTTTTGTCTCGAATGAAAGATTACTGTTAAATTTGTGTTTGTTTTTTGAGCGCAAGCCCATTTATACCTATTACTTTGGAGGTAGATCGCACTTTTTAAATTTAACTTTTACTAATTTTTCCTTATGAAACAACATTTAAGTTTCAGTTAAGCTTTCATTAACAATTGAACGGCATCGGGGCGTTTTTTATGTTTTTTGCAGGGAAGAGTATTAAATGAAGTGGACTAGAAATATTTCAGGAGGCGATTGGGGATTAAAATGATTGATAAGTTGGTGTCATTGCAGAATTTCATGATAAAAGCTTAGCGGCTGCTAGTGTTCTGATGTGAAGCGCAATGTTAGACTAGCGCTCAATTTGGCTCTGGTAGCAGACGCGTAAGCGATAACGTTTTTAAAGGGTATAAGTCTTGGCTCAATTGTATTTTTATTATTCGGCAATGAACGCGGGTAAATCCACTTCCCTATTACAGTCATCCTATAACTACCGTGAACGCGGTATGAATACTTTGGTCATGACAGCCTCCATAGATGACAGATATGGCAAAGGTAAAGTGGCCTCACGTATTGGCATTGAAACCGAAGCACAGGTATTTAGTAGCCAAGATGATTTGACTCAAATGATTAGCGATGTGCATCAAGCTACGCCATTAAGTTGTGTGCTGGTGGATGAGTGTCAGTTTTTGAGTAAAGAACAGGTTAAGCAGCTGACGCATGTGGTCGATAATATTGATATTCCTGTACTCTGCTATGGCCTAAGAACGGACTTTCAAGGCGAACTTTTTAGCGGCAGTCATTATTTATTAGCTTGGGCCGATAAATTAGTTGAGTTGAAGACTATTTGCCATTGTGGACGTAAGGCTAACATGGTGGTGCGTCTTGATGGTGAAGGCAAGGTGATGCGCGAGGGTGAGCAAGTGGCGATTGGTGGTAATGAAAGTTACGAGTCTGTCTGTCGCAAACATTTTCGTGAATTTATCTGGGATGCGCATGAATATGTGGGATGAGGCTTCGTTAATAGTGTGATTATTGAGCGACTCATTCTTTTTGTGCGACTTAAATTAGCTCGTTTTGTTTTTAAGTCATACTGTCTGTTGCCTTAATCGCTGAAAATACCTTGATATCAACAAATTAATATTTGGCAAAATGTACTATCAGCTTAACATTAGTATTGATTAGTGGCGGTTGTGGGTCACAGGCACCCTTATTTACAGTGAAGTTAGGTTTGATAAAGTGTGGAACATAATGGGTACTAAGACTAATTAATAGAGCCGGATAATGGCTAGATGAGTTTGATATCTTGCTTTACTGAGTGGCAACGGATTTGCTGAGTTGCATGAAAGATGAATATTTTAGTGTTTTTTTGGAGCTGTTTTGCCTAATTCCACATCAGAGATGAAGTTCGAAAATTATCGTCCTCGTCCACCACAACCTGAGCCTAAAGCTAAGGTTAAGCCGCCGCGTAAAGCCAGATCAAAGGGCAGGGTCTGGTTCTTATTTTTTATTCTGATTTGCTGCGCTGCATTGCTGATTGGACTTGAGGTTAAAACTTCGTTTTACCAAGCAAAATTCATCAATCAATATGCTAAGACGCTCACCTATGAATTAGAAAGCTCACCGAGCCAAGCGGTTATTTATCCTAGTTATGGTCCTTTTGATGAGCGCCATGGCTACAGTAAGTTACCTCAATATATTGATAGGTTATTGCAACGGAATTTTCAGGTTACTCAACAAGTGGCGTTTTCGCCAGCGTTGCAGGAATACGCTCAACTTGGATTTTTTCCGCCTTACCATGAAAAGGCTCAATCTGGGTTGACGCTGCTCGATTGCCGCAATACTGATTTATACGAATTTGCCTATCCTAAACGGGTTTATCAGGACGACGATAAGATCCCCAATGAAATCGTTAATACTTTACTGTTTATTGAAAACCGCGAGTTATGGACGACGGAAGAGAAACTCAATCCTGTGATCGACTGGCCACGCTTTGTGGTGGCAGGTATGAGTCAAATTGCTGAAATGGTTGGTATGAATGTCTCTACCGCAGGTGGCAGTACACTCGCGACTCAGATTGAGAAATTCCGCCATTCTTCCCAAGGTTTAACCTTGAGTATTAAAGATAAGTTACTGCAAATTGGCTCGGCCAGTGTGCGCGTGTACCAACAAGGTGAAAACACTGAACCTGCTCGTAAGCGCATCGTTCAAGATTATCTGAATACCGTGCCATTATCTTCGGCGCCAAATCATGGTGAAGTTCATGGTATTGGTGATGGATTGTGGGCGTGGTTTGGTACCGATTTCGATACTGCAAACAAGCTGTTAGCATCGCCGCAGATCAAAGGTAATGCCACCAAGCGCGGACAAGTATTCCGACAAGTGGTTGCCTTGATGATCGCCCAACGTCGTCCGTCCTACTATCTATTACAAGGTCATGAAGATCTTGAAAACTTAGTCGATAGCCATATCCGTTTACTCGGCCAGTATTATTTGATTGATCGTGGTCTACGTGATGCTGCACTCGCGCAGAAATTGCAGTTTAAGGTCGCCAAGCCGCAGCGTAATACCCAATCTGGCGCAGATAAGGGCGTGAACACAGTTCGCATTCGCACCGCAGGCATGTTAAATGTGGGGCTGTATGATTTAGACAGGCTCGATTTGACGGTCAATAGTAGCTTACACAGTGACTTACAGCAGAAAGTCAGTCACTACTTACGAAGTCTGGCGCAAGTGCCTACCGCGGAGAAAGTGGGTCTGCTTGGCGAACGGTTACTCGACCCAAGTCAACTGCAAAACGTACTGTATAGCTTTACGCTTTATGAGCGCACTGAGACCGCCAACCGAGTTAGAGTGCAGACGGATAGCACCGATCAGCCTTTTGATATTAACGAGGGCAGTAAGTTGGAATTGGGCTCAACCGCTAAATTGCGGGTGATGGCGACCTACTTAGAAATCATTGCCGAGATCCACGACAAGTATTCCAAGAAACATGGGATTGAATTGGAATCCATCATTATCGAACCAAGGGATCATTTAACCCGTTGGGCGATTGATTACTTGATTTTGAATCCCGACAGACGTTTAGATCGCATGTTAGATGCGGCGTTACAGCGAGAATATTCGGCCTCAACCAGTGAACAATTTTTTACCGGTGGCGGGTTGCATGTATTTAATAACTTTAAAAAAACAGAAGATTTAAAAACGCCAACACTTTACCAAGCCCTGCAGGATTCGGTTAACTTGCCGTTTGTGCGCCTCATGCGCGATATCGTGAATTACAGCAGTAGTATGCAAAACGAGGGCAATATGGCCCAGTTGCTGCGTAATGATAAAGATCCGCGCCGTGACGAATATCTGCGAGTATTTGCTGATAGAGAAGGTAATACCTTCGTTACTAAGTTTTATCGTAAGTACAAAAAAGTGGCTGCGAATGAGCGTTTCGACATGTTTTTTGACGGTTTGTCCCAGTCGGAGCAGCAGTTGACGGCAGCGTATCGCTATTTACTGCCCGATGAATCTATGGCGTCATTTAAGGCTTTCTTGAAGCAAAGATTGCCGCAGGTGAGCTATACCGATGGTCGTATTAAGAGCTTATATAACAAGTACGGTCCGGATAAATATAATTTGCCAGATCAAGGCTATATCGCACGGGTGCATCCCTTAGAATTGTGGGTGCTGGATTACCTTAATCATAATCCTGATGCCAACTTGAACGATGTTAAGCAGGCGAGTGAAGCACAACGTCAAGAGGTTTACCGTTGGTTGTTTAGGACGCGGCATAAAAACGCCCGTGATGTACGAGTGCAAGTGATGCTTGAAGTTGAAGCCTTCCTCGACATACATCAACGTTGGGCGCGTTTAGGTTATCCCTTTGATTCTATGGTGCCATCCTTAGGCTCAGCACTGGGTAGCTCGGGTGACCGACCCGCAGCCTTAGCCGAGCTGATGGGCATTATTCAAAACGACGGCTATCGTTTGCCCACAGTGCGTATCAATCAGCTGCATTTCGCCGCAGATACGCCCTATGAAGTGAGATTGCAGAATCAGAACACCCAAGGTGAGCGGGTAATGCGCCATGAAGTAGCACAAGCCTTAAAAGCAGCGCTGGCGAACGTAGTGCAAAACGGCACCGCACGTCGTTTAAAGGGCATTTTTACCGATGAAAAAGGTGGCATGTTAGCCATAGGCGGGAAAACCGGCACCGGTGATAACCGTATTGTGACTCAGATGCAGCAAGGTAAAAAAGTGGCGACTACGGCGATGAACCGCACCGCGACCTTCGTGTTTTATCTAGGTGACAAATACTTCGGTACTTTGACCGCCTTCGTGCCCGGCAGTAAATCCGATGATTTTAGTTTTACTTCAGCGCTGCCATTGCAGGTGATGAAGGGCATGATGCCTATTTTAGCTCCCTATGTACAAACCGAGCAGGGCATGTGTGTGGTGAACGAATAAAGGCATGAATTAATAAGTGCCACGCCAACGACAAAGAGTGTTCCAGATGAACACTTTTTGTCGTTTTAAGGCTTAAATTATCTATCGATTGAGTTTATTGCTGTGGTTAACATGGTTTAGTTAAAGCACTGTGATAAAAGTGCAGCGATTAAGATTACTGCGGCGATAACTGGTAAATTTTTGATTTAGCTTCATCGGTTACGAGATAAATCAGTCCATCTGGCCCTTGCACGACTGAGCGTAATCTTTGCCCTAATTCAGTTTTCAGTAGCCGTTCTTCTTTAATTATCTTGTCGCCATCAAGCACTAAACGCACCAGTGTTTTTTCCTTTAGGCTGGCGAGTAACAGATTATTTTGCCACTGTGGAAATTTATCACCTGTGTAAAACATAAAGCCCGCCGTGGCAATCGACGGAACCCATTTGTAGACGGGTTGCTCCATTCCCGTTTTATGGGTACCTTCGCCGATGTTGCCGCCGCCATAATTCTCACCATAGGTAATCACTGGCCAGCCATAGTTTTTAGCCGCTTGGTCGATATTGAGTTCATCGCCGCCCTGGGGACCATGCTCGCCCGTCCACAATACTTTGCTGGTGGGATTAATGGCCGCGCCTTGCATATTGCGATGACCGATAGACCAGATCTCGGGTAAGGCGCCAACCGTATTGGCGAAGGGGTTATCCTTAGGCACTGAGCCATCGGCATGAATACGCACCACTTTGCCTAAATGATTGTCCAATGTTTGTGCGCTATCTTTTTCACTATAGCGATCGCCGAGTGTGATAAACAGTGTGCCGTCAGGCGCCCACACTAAACGAGATCCAAAATGGTGACCGCTGTTGATTTTGGGGTGCTGACTAAAAACGCGGGTGAGATTTTCAAGCTTGTTACCATTGAGAGTGGCAAAACTGACCGCTGTGCTATTGAGCTCGCTTGCATCACCTTCAGCGGGTTCTGAATAACTGAAATAGATTTTTTTGCTGCTAGCAAAATCTGGCGCAAGCACGACATCAAGTAAACCACCTTGACCTTTGGCATACATAGGCGGTAAACCCGTTAAGGGTTCACCCACTTTGCCTGCGGTGCTGACAATGCGCATTCTGCCAGCGCGTTCAGTCACGAGCATGCTGCCGTCGGGTAAAAATGCCATGCCCCAGACATTTTCTAACCCTTGGGCTATGGTTTTTACCTGAATATTACCCGTTTCCGTTTTGACGCTAATGGTCGCTGCGCTAGCGGTTTCGGTGTAAATAGCCGGTGAGCATGCAATAAGACACAGGGCAAGATTTAAGGTGCTGAGCTTCAAGGTCTTTGGCATTAATTTACTCAGTCTCAAGGTACTCAGCTTCAAGGTCATCAGTTTCATCGCTATCCTTAATCACACTGTTCTCCTATAGGATGGATCAGAGTAACAAGTCAGTCACATAAGGGCAATTTATCGGTGAGACCTTGTATCGAAAACTCGCCTGTCCAGCTGTTATGAGCTTAAGCTTCACAAATCAAAAGTCTAACGTATGAAAACTAACGCATGAAAAACTAGCGCATGAAAAAGCCTAAGGCCATCGCTAAACCGACGATCACAATAAAGCCGCGTAGCAAGGGCTGTGAAATATGGTAGGCCAGCGCCGCCCCCACATAACCACCGACAATCGCCATAACGGCAAGCAGCAACAGATATTGCCCATCGATCACATTGCCCGCGGCATAAACCACAACGGCGATGGCGGTGAGCAGGGCTGAAATCAGATTTTTAAGTCCGTTCATCCCATGTAGATTGGTTTGCCCCATCAGGCCAAAACTTGCGAGTAGTATGATGCCTAAGCCACCATTAAAATAACCGCCATAGATACACACAGCCGACAGCATTATCAGTGCCGTTATCGGACTTAACATTGGCGTAGAGGTGTTTTCGCCTTGCTCAGCGATTCTTCGTTTGAGCAACCAAGGGCCAACAATAAAGGCCGCGGTGGCCAGTAGAATCAGCCAAGGGATCAGCTTTGCGAAGACTTGCTCGCTGGTGGTCAGCAAAATACCCGCGCCAATACTGCCGCCAATTAAAGCAATTAAGATCAGATTCTTAAGGCTAAGACTCGCCGGATATTCGATATCCTTTCTAAAACGCCATGCGCTGGCGATATAACCGGGCAGCAGCGCGGCTGTCCCCGTGGCATTCGCCGCAATCGGTGGAACCCCGACAAACACTAACGCTAAAAGGGTAATAAAACTGCCACCACCGGCAACTGCATTGAGCATGCCGCCTAAAAAGCCTGCGAGTGCAATAATAAGCCAGTCCATAGATACCGCTCCTTTGGACAATGAGAGAGATAAACAGAGCGCTAAAAATGTGTCTGTTATTATGAGTCAATCTAAGCACTCACCCTAACAGGATGATTTCGATATTGAAAGTCGCGTAATGATTCGTTACATATCGCCATTCGTGAAGGTGAAGATATAGGATGAGTGAGCAGGCTTTTACTTGCTTAGTGCTAGGGTACTTGATCCCAAATACCAGACATAAAAATAACCGCTGCTATGGCTTCACTTTGCTCGGTAAAAACATCTTCTCCCCAACAGTTTTGTCCACGTTCTTGGTAATAAACATGAAAGGTACTGAGCATAGGTGTTCGAATGCAATACCAACCATCGAAGGTATTCTTAGCAAAATGCACCCAATGCTGCGCATCAGCAGTTTGGATTTGCTGAATGAGTAATTCATTTTGCGATAGCAAAGCCACAAGCTCATTCGGGGTGGTTATTTGATGCTCGGCTTTTATAGCCTCGAGAAGATTTTTAAGTTTTATCATGGGATCCTTTTCATTCATCGAGAGTATCTACATCACTTTTAACGAATGGCCGCGGAGATGGAGGATTGGATTAATGCTTCAAAAATATCTGTTTGCCCGGCAGGAATAAGCTGCCTGTGAATTTCGCGGCGTTTCGCACTGTCGAATAAACGCTCCGCAACCCAACCGGTTAAATAGAGTGAGGACAAGCATCCACCTGCAGTGGCAATATTGCCATTGATAACAAGAGCAGAGTCTTCCACATTGACGCCCATGGCCATTAGTGCGGGTTTTGCATCGGGATGAGTCGTTGCCGAGAGATTGTCGAGTAGCCCTAATTTGGCAAAGAAGAATGAGCCCGCACAGATACTCCCAAGCAATTGTCGTGTGGGATCTAATTTAAGGGCGGACATAAACTCAGTATCAGCAAGTGCTGCAGGTACGCCTTTGTAACCACTGCTGAATAATACCACGTCGGCATCAGCGACTTCGGCCACATGACCATCGGTTGCAACCGTCATCCCCAAGCTTGATATGTGGCTAGGTTTGGTCCCGAGTACTTTTACTGTCCAATCGGTTTTTGTACGGCCGAGAATATCGCGCATTAAGAAGAAATCGATATCGGTAAATTCATCAAATATCACAATCGCAATCTGGTACATAAGCTTTCCTCTGGCTTGTATTGTGGATGACTTAAGGCTTGAATACGCTCAACCTTAAGCCTTGGGTCCTCAATATTAATAGAATCATAATTTTATTGGTTATCCATTTTTTATGAAAATTTGGTTAATCAAAATCTTAACCAGCACTAAACGATGGCAGTCGCTTGGCGAAAATAGCATGGGCATCAAAATCTTGGCTTTGCATTCTGGTTAATGTGTTGGTTAACACCTCATCAGCAGCATCTTCAATCCGCTGTATCCCTAACGTTGCAACATAATCACTAAATGATGTGGATACTTGTTCAAACAAAGCTGTGATCTCGCCAAAGGCTGGATGACTGAATTGTGGGTTAGGCAAACCCCTAAGGGATCGCAGTTTCAGCAGCATTAACGCTGTCAATGGTAAATATGTGTGCGGTCCACCATTGAACTCAAAAAAGCACTTTTTATCCCCAATAACTGCTTGTTCTACCTGATGATCACACAGGGTTTGCAGCATAGTGCTGATGAATTCGATATCCTGTGTGTCCCAGTTATCTAAAAATGGCGCATAGGGGAAAGGAGCCGTTTTTCGCAGTGTCACTTGCACTTCCGTGGCAAAAGGCGGCTCAATAACGCCCAAATAGCGCCCATACAGCAGCACCAAAAAATCGCCTATAAAACTGTGGGAGCGAATTATCCAGCCTGAGCGCCAAGCCATTGCGTTGGCATAATACAGCTCGTCGGCCTCAGTCTTAAGCCCTGAAAAAAGCATCAGCACCAGCCTGAATACATGGGTTGTATCCCAACTAGCATTAGTAAAACCACCGGTGTTTTCAACCGCAGTGCAGTATTTGTAATAGTCTATGGCGGTATCAAAATAGCCGTAAGCGAGCGAATGCAGCAGCGGTGCCGCCTCGAGCTTGCCTGATTCAATATACGTAAGTTGTGCCGCAAGATTCCAATGGCATTCAGGTACTGCGAACTCAGATCCAAATAACTCCCACTGGCGAAAATCATCAGGGTAATCAATATATGCTTTTAATCTCTCGAATTTTTCCGCTATCCCAGTATCAATATAACCAGTCAACAAATACTGGTTGTATTCAAACACGTTTTTTGGATAATCGCGCATCAGCTTGCGGCTTCGGCTGCGTTTATTGAGAAACTTATCTAACATTCTGTGTATCCTTTTTACTTAGCTGGCGTCAAGTTTACCGTAACGGCGCTAAATATGACTATCTGTAGCATTTTTGAAGCAAGCATTAAGCGACTCCGTTGTAGCGATGGTGAACACACATTCGCCAGCAAAGAACCTTACTAACATATGGTGTTATCAGTTTAATGCGCGACATTGTTCATTATTGAATATGCTGGGATGGGGAGTAAACCGCACTCTTGCGTTGGCGACCATCGGAAAAAGGGACTTTTTCGTTGAGCCCCCAAGGATGGGTTTACGGCGTGTCGCCAGAGCATTAGTGCTGTTTATGGCGATAAGCTCTCAAAAAGTACCTAGACTGCAAAAGCTCACAAAAAACAAGGTTTGTAGTGAACAAGCTGGTGGTGAATTTTACTCATGGTTCCCCGTTTTCGCGGGGATGACAAAAGCAACAAGGCCCAGAATCATTTTCTGGGCCTTGTTGGTATCGTAAAACGTCGGTTAACGCTCAAAACTCTTTAGGCTAAAGCTTTCAAACTAACTTGAGTTTCAACCTTAGCCGCTATACGTTACTTGCGCATTTTAGAGAACGCTTAAAACACCATTTCTGGTACATGCTCTGGCACGATTAATTTGCCGGCGGTTTTGCTGACGATTTCTTCGACGCTGACGCCTGGCGCGCGCTCTAACAAATGAAATGCGCCATCTTTGATTTCGATAAAGGCTAAATCTGTGACGACGCGTTTAATGCAGCCGTAACCGGTTAGTGGCAATTCGCACACGGGTAGCAGCTTAGAATTGCCGTATTTATCGGCGTGCATCATAGTCACGATAATGTTTTCGGCGCCCGCGACTAAATCCATCGCGCCGCCCATGCCTTTGATGAGTTTGCCGGGGATCATCCATGAGGCGATAGAGCCGTTCACATCGACTTCAAAGGCGCCGAGCACGGTTAAGTCCACATGGCCGCCACGGATCATGGCAAAGCTTTCCGCCGATGAAAAAAATGAAGCGCCTTTGACTGCGGTAACTGTTTGTTTGCCCGCGTTGATTAAATCGGGATCTATGGCGTCTTCGGTAGGGAATTCGCCCATGCCGAGTAGACCATTTTCCGATTGCAACATGACTTCCATGCCTTCGGGAATGTAGTTGGCCACCAGTGTTGGAATGCCGATACCGAGGTTGACGTAGTAGCCATCTTTTAATTCTTTGGCGACGCGCTGAGCCAGTTGTTCTCTTGATAATGCCATGATATCTATCCTTTCTATTTGGCTTTGACGCTTTGGTCTTTATTCTTAGGTTTTTACCCTTAGTTTTTACTTTAGGGAGCTAAGTGCCAATTGCGTTAACTGTGTTTCAAGGTTTTGCCAGCGCCTTTTATTTCGCGGCTTTTACCGTGCGCTGCTCGATACGTTTTTCGAACTTGCCTTGAATAACGCGGTCAACATAGATGCCCGGCGTGTGGATATGATCTGGATCTAGCTCGCCCGGCTCAACAATAAACTCGGCTTCAACCACAGTGATTTTGCCCGCGGTCGCCATCATAGGGTTAAAGTTGGCGGCGGTTTTACGGAATACCAAATTACCCATGGTATCGGCTTTCCATGCACGCACTAAGGCAAAATCTGCGGTCAGCGACTCTTCTAACACGTAATGGCGACCTTTGATTTCGCGGGTTTCTTTGCCATCAGCGACTGGCGTGCCGTAGCCTGTAGCGGTGAAAAATGCCGGAATACCTGCGCCGCCTGCGCGGATCTTTTCCGCCAGCGTGCCTTGGGGCGTTAAAATCACGTTCAGTTCGCCAGAGAGCATTTGCTGTTCAAAGGTGGCATTTTCACCCACGTAAGAGGCGATCATAGTGGCGATTTGGCGATGTTTTAACAGTAAGCCAAGGCCGAAATCGTCAACGCCAGCGTTGTTTGAAATCGCCGTTAAGCCGTTAACGCCCATCTTAACCATTTGATTGATTAAGCCTTCTGGAATGCCGCATAGGCCAAAGCCGCCGACCATAATGGTCATGTCGTCCGATAAGCCTGCTAACGCTTCTTCATAGCTGCTGACGACTTTATTGAGTCCTGCCATTGTGATGTCCTTTTATGCTTTAGAAAACGCGCGGGAAATAACGCGCGTTTTTAATAACGGTTGTTGGTGTCGTTAATGGTTTTTGTTTTATTTTGCTAACAGGGCAGTGGCCACTTTCGAACCGTTGTTGCGATTCAACTGTGTGCTGATCGCTTGCCCAGCTAACGCGAGTTTTTGTAAATCGATACCCGTTTCGAATCCCATGCCGTGCAGCATATACACTAAGTCTTCGGTGGCAAGATTGCCCGATGCGCCTTTGGCATAGGGGCAACCACCAAGACCCGCAACCGAGGAGTCAAACACCCGCACACCTAAGTCTAAGCAGGCTAAAATGTTGGCTAATGCTTGGCCATAGGTGTCGTGAAAGTGTAGCGCCAGTTTTTCGACTGGGACGCGCTCAGCCACAGTTTGCAGCATTCTACGGGCTTTTTGCGGCGTGCCTACACCTATGGTGTCGCCGAGCGATATTTCGTAACAGCCCATTTTGTAAAGGATTTCAGACACACGGGCCACTTCACTGACCGCTATCTCACCTTCGTAGGGGCAGCCGAGCACGCAAGACACATAACCGCGCACCGGAATATTGTGTTTTTTTGCTAATTCCATCAAAGGGATAAAGCGTTCAATCGACTCTTCTATCGAGCAGTTGATATTGCGCTGACTAAAGCTTTGTGAGGCGGCGCCAAATATTGCCACCTCACTCGCTTTTGCATCCAGTGCCAGTTCAAAGCCTTTAACGTTGGGGGTGAGAGCGCTATACACCACGCCGCTTTGACGCTGTATTTGCTTGAGCACATCGGCAGAATCGGCCATTTGTGGCACCCATTTAGGTGATACAAAACTGCCCGCTTCGATGCGCTTAAGCCCCGCACCTGCCAGCGATTCAATCAAGGCGATTTTTGCTGCCGTCGGCACGGCGACTTCGTTTTGCAGGCCGTCGCGTGCGCCCATCTCGAAAATGCTGACCCTGTCTTTGGCGTTCGCTGCTTGGCTTAGATTGGCTAACGACATCTTAGGCTTCCTTGATCGCGGTTGGCTCGTCTGTCTCTAACGGCTCTACATTGAGCAAGGTTGCGCCATCGGTCACTAGCTCGCCCGCCTTAAAGTAGAACTCAGTGACGATACCGTCAAAGGGGGCTTCGATGGTGTATTCCATCTTCATGGCTTCCATCACCAGCAAACCTTGGCCCGCTTTAACTTGTGTGCCGATATCGACTAAATGGGTCACTACCGTGCCGTTCATGGGCGCTTTTAACTTGTCAGCATTGCTGGCTTGTTCTTCGACCACGAGTGTTTGCACCGCTTTAAAGTGGTAACTGCCAGAGGATAAAAACAGCGTAAAGTCATCACCTTGGGCACTAACGGGCACTTTACTCTTATGGCCGTTGATTTCTGCGAGCAGTAAATCTTGTTTCAGCTCGCCATTTAGCAACCAATCTTGTCCGTGCAGCGGTAGCTGATACATGCCGCCTAAATCGAGCATCACTAACTGCTGCAATTCATGGGCATCATCGAGCAGGGCAATATTGTGCTGGCTGCAGCTGTTGAGTCTAAAGCCGCTGACTTGACCCCAAGGCGAGTAAGGATCGGCGCTGTTGACAGCTTGCGCTTTGGCGGCTTCTTTACGGGCAAGCACTTGATACAGCGCGGCAAAGGCAAGGGCAGTGTCAGCTTCGCTTGAAGCTGTGCCAATTAAGGTATCGCCATAACGGCCAATAAAGTCAGTGCTAAAGTCGGCATTGGCAAACGCTGGGTGTTCGGCAATGTTCGCTAAAAACTCAATGTTGTGCTTAAGACCGCTGATTTGATACGACTCTAAGGCATGCACTAAACGTTGCAGGGCGCGCGGGCGCGATTCATCCCAGACGATAAGCTTGGCAATCATAGGATCGTAGAAGTTACTGATCACATCGTTTTCACGAATGCCCGAATCGATACGCACGTATTTGCTTTGTTCGGGTTCACGTAAAAAGTTGAGCTTACCGCTGGCGGGTAAAAACTCATTTTGCGGATCTTCGGCGTAGATACGTACTTCAAAAGAATGACCGTGAATACGCACTTCATCTTGCTTAAGGGGGAGTGGCTGACCACTGGCGACCATTAACTGCCATTTTACTAAGTCTTGGCCTGTGACCATTTCGGTGACGGGATGCTCAACCTGCAGACGAGTGTTCATCTCCATAAAATAGAAGCTATTGTCTGTGTCGAGCAGAAACTCTACTGTTCCCGCGCCAACATAATCGATGGCTTTGGCTGCCGCGACGGCCGCTTCACCCATTTGGGCACGCAGTGCATCGCTTAAACCGGGGGCTGGCGCTTCTTCGACCACTTTTTGGTGGCGACGTTGAATCGAACAATCGCGATCCGATAAATAAATCGCGTTGCCAAAGGTGTCGGCAAACACTTGCACTTCGACATGGCGCGGTTGGCGTAAATAACGCTCCATCAATAACTTATCGTTACCAAAAGAAGAGGCCGCTTCACGGCGTGCCGAGTTTACGGCTTCCATGATTTCCCTTTCATTCTCGACGATACGCATGCCTTTACCGCCGCCGCCATAAGCCGCTTTAATCAGCATAGGGAAGCCGATTTTCAGTGCCTCCGCTTTTAAGGTCGCATCGGTTTGGTCATCGCCGTGATAACCCGGCACTAAGGGCACGTTTGCCGCAGTCATAATAGATTTAGCGGCGCTTTTGCTGCCCATGGCATCGATAGCATCACTGCCTGGGCCAACAAAGGCGATGCCTGCTGCTTCACATTTACGGGCAAAGTCGGCATTTTCAGACAAGAAACCATAACCTGGGTGAATCGCTTGTGCGCCCGCTTTTTTGGCGATATCGATAATCAAATCGCCCTTTAAATAGGAGTCTGCCGGCGCGCTGCCGCCTAAATAGAAGGATTCGTCGGCCATGGCGACATGGCGCGCTTCTTTATCGGCATCGGAATATAGGGCAACGGTGCGAACACCCATGGCATGGGCCGTTTTGATGATCCGACAGGCGATTTCACCGCGGTTAGCAATCAATAGTTTGGTAAACATGTGCTTGGTCAACATCAAAGGGCTCCTTGGGTATCACTTGGCTTTTGCATGGGCTTGGAGGGCGTTGAGTGTGCTTGTTGCCAGTTAGGCTGACGTTTCTCAAAAAAGGCGTTTAAGCCCTCTTGGCCCTCGGTCGATACCCGAATGCGGGCAATACGCTCGCTAGTGTAATCAATGGTGTTTTGGTCTATCACGCCGTCTTCAAGATGCGACAGCAGCGTTTTTACCCATGCCATGCCTTGCGGGCTATTGGCAAGTAGCGCGTCAATCATAGGCTTTGCGGCGGCGTCTAAGTCATCGCTGATCTCATGAATGACGTTAAGTTTTAATGCGGTTTCTGCACTAAAACGCTCGGCGGTCAGCATGTAGCGGCGCGATGCACTATTACCCATAGCGCGGGCAACGTAAGGGCTAATTACTGCTGGAATTAATCCGAGTTTCACTTCGCTCAAGCAAAAGCTGGCGCGCGTCGTGGCGATAGCGATATCGCAGGCGCAAATCAGCCCCAGTGCGCCGCCAAAGGCTGCACCTTGCACTAGTGCAATGGTGGGCTTATGAAAGGTATCAAGATCCTGCATCAGTTTTGCTAAGGCTTTGGCATCATTTAGATTTTGCTCAAAGTCCATTTTGGCTTGCTTGCGCATCCAATTGAGATCGGCGCCGGCGCTGAAGTTTTTGCCGTTCGCTTTGAGTACCAGCACTTGGCATTGCTTGTGTTCAGCAAAATAGCTAAGGACGCTAATCATCTCGCTAATCATCACTTCATCGAAGGCATTGTGCACTTCTGCACGGTTAAGGATTAACTCGGCAACACCGTTATTGAGCGTGTAACTCACGTGCTGTAAGTTGCTTAAATCCTTTGTGCCGCTAGCGCTGTTTAATGTGTCTGTCATTATTCTTTTCCTATCTTCTTGTGTGACATATGTTTTTCACATGTGCCTTTTACATACGGAACACACCAAAGCGGGTGTCTTCGATAGGAGCATTTAATGCCGCCGATAGGGCAAGGCCGACCACATCGCGGGTTTGCGCTGGGTCAATAATGCCGTCATCCCATAAACGGGCGCTGGCATGATACGGATGACCTTCTTTGTCGTACTGGGCGACAATTGGCGCTTTAAAGGCTTTTTCATCCTCTAACGACCATTCTTCGCCTTTACGGGCTAAACCGTCGCGGCGCACTGTGGCGAGAACGCCTGCGGCTTGCTCGCCGCCCATCACAGATATACGGGCGTTAGGCCACATCCACATCATGGTCGGTTCGAACGCGCGGCCACACATGCCGTAGTTACCCGCGCCGTAGCTGCCGCCAATAATCACAGTGAATTTAGGTACATTGGCGCAAGAAACCGCGGTCACCATCTTAGCGCCGTGTTTGGCTATGCCTTCGTGTTCGTACTTTTTACCCACCATAAAGCCAGTGATGTTTTGCAGGAACAGCAGCGGAATTTTGCGTTGGCAGCATAGCTCAATAAAGTGCGCGCCTTTTTGCGCCGACTCAGAGAACAGAATGCCGTTGTTAGCGACAATGCCGACTGGGTAGCCGTGAATACGGGCAAAACCGCATACTAAGGTTGCGCCATAGTTGGCTTTAAACTCATCAAAATCAGAATCATCGACGATACGGGCGATCACTTCTTTAACATCAAAGGGCTTTTTCAAGTCGGTGCCGACAATGCCGTACAGTTCGCTAATGTCGAACTTCGGTGGTTTGACAGGACTTAAGAGTGATTTGATTTCTTTTTGATGATTCAGGCGTGATACCGCGCGGCGTGCAAGCTCTAACGCATGCTCATCGTTTTGGGCTAAATGATCCGCTACGCCGGAAATTTTAGTGTGCACTTCGGCGCCGCCGAGTTCTTCGGCGCTGACTTCTTCACCTGTGGCCGCTTTCACTAATGGCGGACCGGCTAAGAAGATAGTGCCTTGATCTTTTACGATAATCGATTCATCCGCCATGGCCGGCACATAGGCGCCGCCTGCGGTACATAAGCCCATCACCACTGCAATTTGGGGAATGCCCTTAGCGGACATTTGCGCTTGATTGTAAAAGATGCGGCCGAAATGGTCGCGGTCGGGGAAGACTTCATCTTGGCGGGGCAGGTTAGCGCCGCCTGAGTCGACTAAATAGATACAAGGCAAGTGACAACGGCTGGCAATATCTTGGGCGCGAAGGTGTTTTTTAACGGTAATCGGGTAGTAAGTGCCGCCTTTAACTGTAGCGTCGTTGGCGATGATCATGCACTCAACACCGCTCACACGGCCGATACCAGCGATAATGCCCGCTGCGGGCACTTCTTCGTCATAAACTTCAAACGCCGCAAATTGCGATAGCTCTAAAAAGGGTGAGCCTGCATCAAGTAGCTTTTCAACCCGTTGACGTGGCAGCAATTTACCGCGGGATAAATGACGCTCTAGCGCCACAGGGCCGCCGCCGAGTTCGATTTTATTGAGTTTAGTTTTAAGATCGGCCACTAGGGCGGCCATATCGTCGGATTTTGCTTTAAATTCATCGCTACGGGCGTTGATACGACTGCTTAATTGCGTCACTTTGATTGTCCTTATAAAGCGGAAACTCGGTATCACCTTGCTCGAATGGGTGGCGCAAACTGTAAGTTACAGTGAGGTGCTACCCATTCACTTGTGAGAGATTATTTGAACACGCGTTATTTCGACTCATTGAACAGTTCGCGGCCAATCAGCATGCGGCGAATTTCTGAGGTGCCGGCGCCGATTTCATACAGCTTGGCATCACGCAGTAAGCGGCCAGTGGCGTATTCGTTGACATAGCCATTGCCGCCTAGCAGTTGAATGGCATCCAGTGCCATTTTGGTGGCGAGTTCTGCGCTATAAAGAATGGCGCCTGCAGCATCTTTACGGGTGGTTTCACCGCGATCGCAGGATTTTGCCACGTTATAGACATAGGATTTGGCGGCATTCATGCCTGTGTACATGTCGGCTAACTTGCCTTGCACTAGTTGGAATTCACCAATCGATTTACCAAATTGCTCACGCTCGTGGATGTAAGGCACAACGATATCCATACAGGCGTTCATGATCCCTAGCGGGCCGCCAGAAAGTACGACGCGCTCGTAATCTAGGCCGCTCATCAGCACTTTTACGCCGTTATTGAGGCCGCCTAAAATGTTTTCTTCTGGTACTTCTACATCTTCAAACACCAGTTCGCAGGTGTTAGAGCCGCGCATGCCGAGTTTGTCGAGCTTTTGCGCTTGGCTAAAACCTTTCGAATCACGTTCAACGATAAAGGCGGTAATACCGTGTGCGCCTTTGGTTAAGTCGGTTTTCGCGTAAATGACATAGGTGTGTGCATCTGGACCGTTAGTGATCCACATTTTGTTGCCGTTTAAGATGAATCGGTCGCCTTCTTTACGGGCATGTAGCTTCATCGAAACCACGTCAGAACCAGCGTTTGGCTCACTCATGGCCAGCGCGCCAATATGCTCACCGCTCACCAGTTTTGGCAGGTACTTGGCTTTTTGCGCTGAATTACCGTTACGGTTGATTTGATTGACACACAGGTTTGAGTGGGCGCCGTAACTTAGGCCGATAGAAGCTGATGCGCGGGAGATTTCTTCCATTGCGACGACGTGGGCTAGGTAGCCCATGTTCGCGCCGCCGAACTCTTCGGGTACCGTTACTCCGAGCAGTCCCATTCCTCCAAGCACAGGCCAAAGTTCATTGGGAAAGGCATTGTCGTGATCCACTTTCGCGGCAATTGGGGCGATTTCATTCGCGGCAAAATCCTGCACTGCATCGCGCAGCATATCGACGTCTTCGCCTAGGCCAAAATTTAGACTTGTGTAGAGAGAGTTCATTGCTTGTGTCCTTTCAGATGTTCTAATTTCAGATTGTTATAGTTTTTATGATTTTTAGGTGCTTGAGTCTTTTAAATCTTGTACTTAAATCCGTAGTCGTTATCGCCATCAAATTGATTTGATTTTGTGTCAACGGGGATTTAGGCTTTTGCCGTTTTGTTATCTTCTAAGGCTAAACGGCACTGCTGCTCGGCGGAATTGAGTTCCATCAATACGACTTTGATGTCGTCCATTTGCTGTTGTAGTGCGGACTTCTTTTCTTCCACTAGCGCCAGCATGGTATTGAGTTGTGAAGTGCTGCTCTTGTCGGCATCGTATAATTCGAACAAACGACGGGTTTCTGCCAAAGAAAAGCCCAAGCGTTTACCGCGAAGAATGAGCTTGAGACGCACCCTGTCTTTGAGGCTATAAATACGGGTTTGGCCGCGGCGTTTAGGTTTAAGCAAACCTTGGTCTTCGTAAAAACGAATACTACGAGTAGTGATATCAAACTCTTTTGAGAGATCACTGATCGAGTAAGTCGTTTGTGGTGTGTTCGTTGCGCTCATTCATGCACCCTAAATAATCAGTTTTAAGCAAGATATATGAAGTTTACGTAAAGGTAAAGATTTTGGCTTTTATTCTGTTGGCAAAAAAGTGTCAATCCCAATTGCCATCAGCCTGTGCAGCGAGATTAAAACGTGTGCTTTAAATTAGTGTTTTCACATAAAACCACAAATATCTTCTGGTTATAGGCTAACGTCTAATAGTGGGCTTTAGACCTCCTTGCTAATAATAGAAGCAGGAAGGGGTAGTTATTGCGGCTGACGATGTGAGTCGCAGTCCTGATTGGAGGACATATGTTGACCGAACAGCAAAATGCATCTGTAGCGCAAGCCACAAATCAAAAACAGAACCAACAAAAACATCAAGCGTTGCACCAAGCATCCTTGCTTAATAAAGCCGAATTCTGGGGAGAAGCGGCGAAAACGCTCGATTGGATTAAACCTGCGCACACTGTGCTCGATGAATCGCAGGCACCGTTTTATCATTGGTTCGCCGATGGTGAGATGAACACTTGTTATAACGCCGTTGACCGCCATGTGTTGGCTGGACGCGGTGACCAAGTGGCTATCCAGTATGTGAGTCCTGTTACTGATACGGAATACGGCATTAGCTACGGGGAGTTACAGGCTCAAGTGAGCCGACTCGCGGGCTTTATGCAATCTATTGGTATAGGGAAGGGCGACCGTGTGGTGATTTATATGCCTATGGTGCCGGAAACCGCCTTCGCTATGCTGGCCTGTGCCCGCATAGGTGCGATTCATTCGGTGGTTTTTGGTGGTTTTGCCGCCAATGAACTCGCGACTCGGATTAACGATGCCAAGCCTAAATTGGTCTTGTCGGCATCTTGCGGCATTGAGCCTTCGGGCGTGATCCCTTACAAACCTCTGTTAGATAAAGCGTTAGCGCAGTCAGTGCATCAGGTTGATCACTGCCTAATTTTGAATCGTAGCCAGTATCAGGCCGATTTACTTGAGGGTCGTGACTTAGATTGGCAAGCCGCATTAGCAACTGCACCTAAGGCCGATTGTGTCGCCCTCAAGGCTACCGATCCCTTGTATGTGCTTTATACCTCAGGCACCACGGGTCAGCCTAAAGGTGTGGTACGCGATAATGGTGGTCATGCCGTGGCTCTGGCTTGGTCGATGCAGCATATTTACGATATTCAAGCGGGTGATGTGTTTTGGGCTGCGTCCGATGTGGGCTGGGTTGTGGGTCATTCTTACATTGTGTACGGACCGCTGCTGGTGGGCGCTACAACCTTAATGTATGAAGGCAAACCTGTGGGAACGCCAGATCCTGGCGCATTTTGGCGCACGATTGCCAAATATAAGGTTAAAAGCTTCTTCACCGCGCCGACGGCTATTCGCGCAATCAAGCGTGAAGATCCTGACGGTGAATATCTACAAGGTGTTGATTTAAATTGTCTTAAAAATGTGTTTTTGGCGGGGGAACGTTGCGATCCCGATACCTTAGTTTGGGCACACACTAAACTCGCTAAACCTGTTATTGATCACTGGTGGCAAACCGAAACGGGCTGGCCTGTCGCTGCAAATTTGATGGGCACAGCGCCGGTTACTATTAAACCAGGTTCGCCAGCTTTACCTGTGCCGGGTTATGCGGTTGAAGTATTGGACGAATTAGGTGAGCAAGTTGCGCCCAATACTTCGGGTAATGTAGTGATTAAATTGCCTCTACCGCCGGGGACATTGACGACACTGTGGCAAAATGATCAACGCTATCAAGATAGTTACTTGTCTATGTATCCGGGTTACTACTTAACTGGCGATGCGGGTTATACCGATGAAGACGGCTATCTCTACATTATGAGTCGTATCGATGACATCATAAACGTAGCGGGGCACAGGTTATCGACGGGACGCTTCGAAGAAGTGTTATGTCAACACCCTGATGTGGCCGAAGCCGCGGTAATTGGGGTAGATGATGCGCTTAAGGGCCAAGTTCCCCTCGGATTAGTGGTACTCAAGAAAGGCGTGACGATCAGTGATGAAGAGCTGCATAAACAGTTAATAACCCTGGTACGCCAAGAGATTGGTCCCGTCGCCTCCTTTAGGTTAGTGAGTGCGATTCAAAAATTACCTAAAACGCGCTCAGGTAAAATTTTACGCGGTACTATGCGAAAAATTGCCGATAATCAGCAATATACCGCACCAGCGACCATAGAAGATCCACAGACCTTAGAGCTAGTGCGCACCGCGCTCACTCGCATGGGTTATGCCGATGCCTTAATCTAAGCTTGCGTTTAGTGAATGGGGATTTCATGTAGGAAATTCCCATTCTAAAAATCGCTTGCTGTTGCGAATTGAAACAAATATCCCCGCTCAATTTGAGCAATAGTCCATTATGATTTGCTATTCTTGCCGCGTATTTATTGAATGTTTTTGCTACTCAATTGCATTATTTTGAGTTGTTTATATGCGGGAATTGAGCATTAGCAATTGTTTAATTCATTCAACTAAAATCACCACTAGAAGCAATGTGTATCTATGGATATTTTAGATACACATCACTGACAACTTTGTATTCTCACCGGCTTAGGGACGACCCTAAACATGCCTTAATTTGGTAGGGGACGACCCCTAATTAGGAGTTCACTATGAGTTGGTTCTTATTAGTCCTTGCGGGTTTATTCGAAATTGGTTGGGCCATAGGGCTTAAATATACCGAAGGTTTTACACGTTTGTGGCCAAGTATCTTTACAGTAGCGTCGATGGCAGTGAGTGTGTTGCTACTAGGACTCGCGGTTAAGCAGCTACCTATCGGTACGGCTTACGGCGTGTGGGTCGGTATTGGCGCTATGGGCACCGCAATTGCAGGGATTATCCTGTTAGGAGAAGGAGTTAGCTTACTTAAGATTGCCAGTTTGATACTGATATTACTGGGGGTTTTAGGGCTTAAACTCGCAAACTAAGTTGTCGATAAACGTGCCAATACAAGTATCACTTGGGCTAAGTTCTAACTAACCCGTTTCGCAATACGGGATTGGCAATCTCACTGTAATCGAGATTGCCAATCGTATGCATCGCCTTTTCTCTCTGGTAATTAAGTTACAAAGATCGGTATAATTACCCCTCAAAATTGGTTAGCTCTAACCTCTGTGACCCGTGGGAATTATATAATGCAAAACCACAGCAATCTTAATGATATCGGCGTAATTGGCCTTGGCGTTATGGGTAAAAACCTCGCGCTAAACATCGCGGATAACCAATATCACGTCAGTGCATTTGACCTCGATCCTGTTAAAGTTAATGGTGTTATACAGCAAGAAAAACAGGAACGCGCTGGACTCGAACCTCGCATTCTTGGCTGTGCTAATCTTACCGAAATGTTAGCCAGTCTCACAAAACCCCGCATTCTTGTGCTTTCTGTTCCCGCGGGTGCACCCGTCGATGGTGTCTGTAGTGCTTTGATTTCTGCCGGAATTGAGTCCGATGATATTGTGATCGATACTGGTAACAGCCTATGGACTGACACTGTTGAGCGTGAAGCGCGCTACAAAGGTCAGTTTGTATTTTTCAGCTCTGCAGTTTCGGGCGGTGAAGTCGGTGCGCGTTTCGGTCCATCACTTATGCCAAGCGGCGATATCGATGCATGGCATCACGTGGCACCTATTTGGAAAGCGATTGCCGCTAAGGTTGATGCCAAAACTGGGCTACCTATCGAACGCTTCGAGCCGGGTAATCCCGTGACAGAAGGCGAGCCATGCACGACTTATATTGGTCCTGCGGGTTCTGGCCATTATGTGAAGATGGTGCATAACGGTATTGAATACGCTGACATGCAGTTGATTTGCGAAGCCTATCAAATGCTGCATGACGGTTTAGGCATGAGCGCTGCAGAAGTGGGCGATGTGTTTGAACGCTGGAACAAAGGTAGTTTAAACAGCTATTTGATGGGGATCAGTGCCGAAGTCTTAAAACAAGCCGATCCATTAACGGGTAAACCGCTGGTGGAAATGATCTTAGATAAAGCGGGCCAAAAAGGCACAGGTTTGTGGACGGCCGTGAGCAGTTTACAAATTGGTTGCCCTGCACCGACGATTGCTGAAGCTGTGTATGCGCGCGCCGTGAGTACCCAAAAATCCTTACGTCTACAACTTAGCCAGAAATTGGCTGGGCCAAATGCACCTGTTATCGATGACGCACAAAAAGCACTGTTGATCGAAGCCCTTGAAAGCGCGTTATATTGCGCGAAAGTGTGTTGTTACGCCCAAGGCTTCCAGTTGATGGCGATGACGGCTCATGAACAAAAATGGCAGTTAGACTTTGCTGAAATTGCAAAAATTTGGCGTGCGGGTTGTATTATTCGCGCGACTTTCTTGCAATCAATCACTCAAGCCTATGAAGACAAATCTGATCTTAGCAATCTGTTGATGGCGGACAGTTTTGCGTCTGCCTTGTCTGAAAAGCAAGGCCTATGGCGTACCGCAGTCGCGACTGCGGTGATGCAAGGCATTCCAGCACCTTGTATTAGCTCGGCTCTGGCGTATTACGACAGTTACCGCTGCGAAACATTACCGGCAAACTTGCTCCAAGGTCAGCGTGACTTTTTCGGTTCCCATACATTTGAGCGTATCGATACCCCAGCAGGCGAGAAATATCACTTAGATTGGAGCGCCAAAGAGCGTACCTTAGCTAAGGTTTAGTCTAAGGTTCTGCCCGCTAACAAAATGAAAACGCCCTTATCAAGGGGCGTTTTTTTTATGGTCGATGATTTTATAACGGCTTATGACTTTTTGACTTCAATTCATTTTAAGTCACTAAGCTAAATCTTATGCTTGAAGTCCTAAGAATTCAGTTCAGATGAAAAGGCGATCAGCTTTTGCCAGAGTGCTTGGGCGACGGGGCCTAAAGGTGAGTGGGGTTTTCGCATCACATAGTAATCGAGTTGAATATTGTTTTGCCTTTCACGCAGATCCAGTGCAATCAATGCACCTTGTTTGAGTGAGTCTTCAATCATATAGTGCGGCAGCTTGCCCCAGCCCATACCACTTTGAATAAGCATTTTCTTGGTATAAAAATCATTAACATACCAACGTCGTTGCCCCGCCTGTACCCCAAACTCAATATTCGCAGTGCCTGAGCCCGTATCTTGGATCACGATTTGGTATTCATTAACGAGCTCTCGTGCGTAGGTCAGTGTTGGATGACGCTCAAGCATGCGCGGTGCGGCGACATCGAGCAGACTACCGGAAAATAAATAGGCTAATTCTAAATGACTCGAGCGTATGGGCTCAATTCCGCCTGCGGAGATGATGATTTCGGCTTTATCTTGATTTAGCGCTTCGAGTGCTCCAGTTAAAAACTCTTGTTTCAGAATAATTTGAGTATATGGGAACTCATTTTGAGTCAGTTCTAAAATCGGCAAAATCCGAGCAAGATTAAAGGAGGCTTCAAAAGCTAAGGTAATACTCGCTTCGTTGCCTTTGGCTAAATGCTTCGCTACTTGCTTCATTTCTTGCGCTTCATTCAGTACCCGCAGGGTATGTTGCAGCAGTTTTCGACCTTGCTCAGTGATGGCGAGTCGATAACCTTCGCGATTAAACAGGATAAGATCGAGTTGGTATTCTAACTGTTTGATACTTTGGCTAATGGCGGGTTGGGTTTTATGTAGCTTGTCACTGGCAGCTTTGAGTGAGCCCGCCTCAGCTACGGTTTTAAACATCAGCAGTTGGTCTAAGGTCACAAGGATTGCTCGCAAGTTATAAATTATTAGTTTAAGAGATCTTAGATTTTATTCCATATTTATTTATCTTTTATCGGCTCATAATTTACTCCATTCTCGCTCGTCGTCTGCGCATTTATGCCTAAGATTGACGGCAATATTAAGATCAATGGGGTGTGTGCGATGCGATTTTCAAACTTATGTGATACTAAGGGTTCAAGTATCAATGGCTTAGTTGCAGAGGTTGATACACAGAAGTTATTCCTTTGTGCCAATACACTCAATCGCGCCGCTGCAACCGTCACACTGGCGATGAGCATAGTGTTTTTCATCTCGGGATTTGCCAAGTTATTTGGCGTGTCTATGTTCCATGTTCCGTTCACATTAATGAATCTTCCCACTGGTTTTGGTTATTTTATTGGTTTGATGGAAGTGATTGGCGCCCTTGGGTTGTGTCTACGTGACTACCGAGTGCTATCGGCGAGCGGTTTACTGGCGATTATGATGGGGGCGATTTATTTCCACTTTAACTATGAAGCGCCGATTAATGCATTGCTGGCATTGAGCTTATCGGCAGGACTCTTTCTGATTATTAAACTGGATGAAATTGTTGAGCGTTTAGTGCGATTTCAGCGGCAGTTGGTGCTGAATCGCTCCGCTTTTTAAGCGTGCATTGAAGTGTTATGTAGAACAGTGAGTTAAGTGAGAAATACTGAGTTTAAAGCCAGTAGTACAGATATAAGTTAATCAACACGAGAGGATTATGATGCAAGTTAACGCGAGTCGTATGCCTGTGCTATTTGTGCCCCACGGTGGTGGCCCAATGCCTTTGCTCAATGATGTTAATCATAGGGAGTTGCGTGCATTTTTAACTTCAGTAACAGCGCCAATGCCAACTCCGAAGGCGATTGTGTTGATCACTGCCCATTGGGAAGAATCTGTGGTGACTTTGTCGAGTAGCCCAAAGCCAAGTATTTTGTATGATTACTATGGATTTCCACCTGAGGCTTATCAACTGACATATCCTGCACCCGGTGAGCCAGAATTAGCCGTACAGATTGCGAATATGCTAGCGGATAAGGGCATCGCCGCCCGCTTAGATAGCGAACGCGCATTTGATCACGGTACCTTTGTACCACTTAAGTTGATGTATCCTGAGGCGAATATTCCCGTGATGCAGATGTCGTTAGTCCACAGCCTCGATCCTAAAATCCATATAACGATTGGGGAGGCTTTAGCGCCGCTGCGGGACCAAGGGGTGTTGATCGTGGGGTCTGGCATGTCGTTTCACAATATGCGGGCATTTTTCTCAAGCGATCTCACAGTGCAAAGCCGCAGTGCAGAATTTGATTATTGGTTGACGCAAACTTTAACGGCAAGTGTTAGTTCTGCCGAGGTAAAAACAGCGTTAACTCATTGGCAATCAGCCCCTGAAGCGCGTTTTAGTCATCCGCGGGAAGAACATTTATTACCGCTACATGTGTGTTTTGGTGCAGGCCATAATGGTTCATCCCATGCCGAACGCAACTTTAATGGTATTTTGTTAAACACGCTGATCTCTGGTTATATCTGGCAATAAATGGGGGGAGGATTGCCCTCGTCGATAATAAGCCAAATTGAAGTCGTGCAGCTGCCAATAAAAAAGGTTCGTATCTATCGAAGATATGAACCTTTTTTATTCAGGATCGTTTGTCCTAGCTTAATGGTTTTACTCTCATGCGGTAAAAACTAAACCCACGCTAAACAAGGTACTGAAAATCATGGTTAACTTAGCTGTACGGCCGAGTAACGGATTTAAGGCTTCACCAGAAACCGCATAAAAATCGCTACTGAGTTTGCGGGCAATAAGCAGAGATAATCCCGCAAGTAGTACTGGTAAGCCGGGTAAAATACCGAATAAAAAGCCAGCGATGACTAAGCCAAAGGGCAAATAGATTAAGGCTTGATAAAGCACTTTTGCCTGAGCTTCGCCAATACGTACCGCTAGAGTATGTTTGCCCGCTTGGGTGTCGGTACGGATGTCGCGAGTGTTATTCACCAACATAATCGCAGCGTTAAATAAGCCAATCGCACAACCTAATAACCAAGCATTAATAGTCGTATCGCCTGCCTGCAGATAATAACTGCCCACCACTGCAACTAAGCCAAAAAAGACAAATGCTGCTACTTCACCGAGCCCATGGGAGGCGAGGGGATAGGGGCCACCACTGTAGCCAAGAGCACCTAAAATAGCGGCTGCGGCGAGAATGGCGATGGGCCAGCCTCCGTGCCAAATCAGATATGATCCCACGGCAAGCGCCATTAAGAGACAAAATATCATGGCATTGCGAACGCTTGTTGGTGAAATTAAACCACTTTGAGTCACGCGAACGGGCCCTAAGCGCTCGTCTGTATCTATGCCGTTTTTAAAATCAAAATAGTCGTTAGCGAGGTTGACGGCGATTTGTAATAAGACAGCACACAACATTGAAGTGGCAGCGATTAACCAGCTGTAACTCTCAAGATGCAGGGCGAGAATGTTGCCTATCAGTAGGGGACCTATGGCCGCGGGTAGCGTACGGGGTCTTATTGCTAAAATCCAAGGATTCATGGCGTCCAGTCGTTATTGGTAAATGGAAATGGTACCGAGCAAGGGCTCAATTAGCGCATAGCATAACAAGATTTAACACGAAAGTGAGCACTATCTAATAAACGCATTTAACAGAGTTTGAATTGGCGCACATATGTTCACTGATGCAGGATGAGATTTGTCGTTAAGTTCAAAGAAAATCAAAAAAGTCTGTGTTTCCATAGTTAATGTTGATGGAAGCTTTGTGCTGTCCATGACATAGGCATAACGCTAAATACTCTGTTTAGTAGATAGCATAGGCGGTTTCTACCCTATGCTCGTTATTTTTTGCCGCTACAACAATGCCGATAAGGACATATTTGGATGCGTTTTGACAATAAGGTGGCATTAGTCACTGGGGCTGCGGCTGGGTTAGGTCGAGCGTATGCCATCATGTTGGCTGAACGGGGGGCAAAAGTGATACTTGTCGACCAGCCGTTATCGTCTTATGAGTCAATTTCCACCGACGGCGCTCAGACGAGCCAAGCCAATTTAGAATTAATGCAGACCTATTGCAGCATTATTAAACTTGGTGGAGATTGCATTTATTTTGTGCTTGATGTGAGTCAGCGAAATGAAGTGAATAGCATGATTGAAAAGGTGATCCTACGCTGGCATCGCATTGATATCTTGATTAATAACGCGGGCGTTTATGGTGCTTGTCCCTTTGAGCACATTAAACTTGAGCAGTGGCAACGGCAATTGGATGTCGATCTCAATGGCAGCTTTTATCTCACTCAAGCTGTTTGGCCTTATATGCAACAACAGCATTTTGGCCGGATAATGATGACAACGGGAGCCTCGGCCTTGTTCGGTGACTTGCACCAAGTTGGTTTTAGTGCAAGCAAGATGGCGCTGGTTGGCATGGTGAATAGCTTATCATTAGAAGGTGAAATTCATAATATTCGAGTCAATAGTTTATGCCCTCAGGCCGTAACCGCGATGACGGCCAAACATTTAGCGAGTGCGATTCAACCGCTATTTTCCTTTGAATCATTAACGGCTACTACGGCTTTCTTGGTGAGTGAACAGGCGCCAAATGGTCAACATCTACTCGCCGGAGCGGGCAGTGTTAGCCACGGCATGTTTGTCGAGTTTCAGCCTATGTATTTTAATGAAGGTCTTTTTACGCCAGATAACCTCGCGCAGCAGTGGCCACAGTTACACCAATCCTTCCCCGTGACTTTGCACTCCTGTGGAGAGGATAAAGTGTTGTCTTGGTCTAAGTTAAGTGCGCTAGAACATCACATTAAAATCGATTGATTCATCATGCTTGTATTTGAACTAAGCCTGCATCTATAGCGATTTAAATGCAGTAAATGGCCGTAGATGCTAACCACAATAAACAACATAGATAATCCAGCGTGCCTCGTTTAATTCCTCACCGTTGGAGTGATGATTTGATTGTGAATAATCGATAGAAGACTGGTCAGCTTAAGGCTAACTGAGTTACCCTTTAAGATTAATTGCTAATTACGCAGTAGGATCCCATGAGTCAGGTATTAGACGATCTTTTATCATTACTTTCCCTTGAGCAAATTGAAATTGGCCTCTTTCGTGGTCAAAGTCAAGATCTGGGTTTTGGGCATGTGTTTGGTGGTCAAGTGATGGGCCAAGCACTGAGCGCCGCAAAACAGACAGTAGCTGCTGAGCGTAAGATCCATTCATTACACTCCTACTTTTTACGTGCAGGTGACGAGAAGTTGCCGATTGTTTATGAAGTAGAAAATATGCGTGATGGCGGTAGTTTTAGCGCTCGTCGGGTTAGTGCTATTCAAAAAGGTCGCCCTATTTTTCATATGACCTGCTCTTTCCAAGAACCTGAGGAAGGCTTTAGTCATCAAGCCGCTATGCCGCAAGTGCCCGGACCTGAAGGTTTGTTGAATCAGCAGGAATTGGCGCTGACGATGCGGGATAAAGTACCGCCGAGCATACTTGAAAAGTTTATGGCCGATGCGCCAATTGAGATGCGATTGGTCAATCCACTGCACCCTTTTGCGCCTAAAGAAACCGAGCCGTACCGTTATGTTTGGATGAGGGCTAATGGTCCTATGCCAAATGATGCCCATATCCATGAATATTTACTCGCCTATGCCTCAGACTTTAACTTTTTAGTCACGGCAGCTCAGCCCCACGGTGTATCCTTCTTAAGTCCTGGGGTACGAATGGCGACGATCGACCATGCGATGTGGTTCCACCGTCCGATTAATATGGGAGAGTGGTTGCTTTACAGTATCGATAGCCCTAATGCTAGCGGTGGCAGAGGTTACGTCAGAGGGCAGTTTTTCAATCAACAAGGCGAGTTAGTGGCTTCTTCTACCCAAGAAGGCCTGATACGCATGGTAAAAGGACGTTAGTATGTATCTGAAAATAAAATCGTTTATATTGTTCTCTCTCATGGCTGTCTTGCTCAATGGCTGCGTGACTGTAACACCTGATCAACCGATTATCATCAATGGCGCAGCTGGCTATCTAGAGAAGATCCCATTACCTCAAGGCTGCCAAATCATTATTGCCATTATTGATTTGAATACTCCAGGTGTCATCGTCGCACAAAAAACCTTCAATATCGCCAGAGCACCTGTGCCATTTAAATTTACATTGCCCGCTAAATCGATCGATAAAAGTATCCAATATGGCGTAGTGGCGATGATTAAGTTTCAAGACCAAGTGATCTTCCAAACCTATGACAGGTTCCCAGTTATCAATAATGATAAGTTCACGACAGAAGTGTTAATGAAGGCGGTGATGGCTAATTAACCACTGGCCACAACTGCAATAATATTGTTCTTATATTGATGAAGATTTAGCCCTTTCAATTCTATATTGAAAGGGCTTTTTTGTGGTCAATAATCCGCTTGCTATGCTGTAAATGTGAGATTAAGTATTAACTTGCTCTATACAGGATTAAGAATATTAATGCATAAGTTAGTTAATTTTTATAAGGGGTATCATTTTGTAAAATATCATACAAATACAATATGTATATATTTTGTTAAATTAATGATGTGATTTTTGTTGTTTATTGTTTAGTAAAAGATCTTTTGCGTTTATTTTGTAACTAATGATATTTATAAAAAAGAATATTTATTTACGGGTATTCATTCTGTTTAACCTAAGAGTATTTTTGAGCTGACACTTAAAGGTTAAATTTAAATATATGATTTAATGTTTATTATTTGTTTTTATCGATTTTTATACTACGACTTATCGTTGGGACATAAAACAGTCTGATAAAGGTTATATGGATTTATTTTAACAAGGTATGAGCTTGTTCATCATTTACTGAATTACGTTCTGTTAATTTGCTGTTTTAATTTGTATCATCGCGTGTTACAAATTGTCGCGATAAAACTCAGTGATCATCATCACAGTAAATTGAATGGTTATTCATAAAAAATGTCAGTTACGGGTGATGTTTTTGGTTGCCGCAGCGTTTTCATGCCACCCAAACCTGAGTTTTATAAATCATACAACTTATAAGAATTAGGGAAGTCACAATGAAAACTAAAATAGCATTAGCAGTGTCTATGGCACTGTTATCGTCGTCGGCAAATGCACAAACCGTATTATCACCTACGGGTGAAACCTTGCAGTTAGATATTCCAAGTGAATTACAAGTCACTTCATTACGCGGTAACGCTGCCGGAGCTGAGGTTAAGTTTGTACCAGAAGCAGATTTAGGTGAGGGTGAATATACTTATATCGTTCGTTTACGCGATAGTTCGGTTGCTAATTACCAAGGAACTATTCCAGGATTGAAAGCGACTAGTTCACAAAGAGTGCAGGTAAACGGTACTTCAAAGGTTGCTGTGAACGGTAAACTTGATGCTTCTAAAGCTGAAGTCAAAAGTTATGTTAGTTATTTGAAAGTAAAACAGAACCGATTTTTAGCTAACGCGAGTGCGGCTATTGGCACCAATCTGCAACCATTAACGACATATCAGTATGCGTTAAACGGTATGGCGGTTCGCATGACTCAAGCTCAAGCGAAGAAAATGGCTGAGTTACCTGAGGTTGCGTTTGTTGAGCGCGAGCGTATGGAGCAAATGGAAACCGATGTCAGTCAAGCGCTTATCGGTTCTCCTAATGTATGGGATGGCAGCGCGACGGGCACGAAAGCCATGGGGGAAGGCGTGATCGTCGGTATTATCGACTCAGGTATTAACTCAGATCATGCTTCTTTCGCTGATGTTGGCCAAGATGGCTATGACCACACAAACCCATTAGGTCAAGGTATCTATATTGGTGATTGTAAAACTGATTTCGCGAGCATGTGTAATGACAAGTTGATTGGAGTTCGCAGTTACTCTGAGATAACAAATAACTACGACGATGCAAAAGTGTTTGGTGACACCCCTCCAGCTAAAAATGGTGAGGATTACGGTGGGCATGGTACTCACGTTGCGAGTACCGCAGCAGGTAACATCCTAGTGAATGTGCCTTATGTGCAAGGTGAAACAGGTAAGTTAGAAAGCGATGGCATTGCGACAGGCCTTGAATTTAAACAAATCTCAGGTGTGGCCCCCCACGCGAACATCATAGCCTATCAAATTTGTAATCCAGGTAATGCGGGCGACACTTATTCAGGGTGTCCAAGTGCACCGATTTTAAAAGCCTTAGATGATGCGATTAAAGATGGCGTCGATGTGCTTAACTTTTCTATCAGTGGCGGTGGAAACCCGTGGAATAGTGCGACGGAACAAGGCTTTTTAGCCGCGCGTAATGCGGGGATTTTTGCTGCAGTGGCTGCGGGTAACACACGTGCCGCGACAAACACGAGCCCTGCGATTAATCAAACACCTTACTCTACGCCTAAAAATGCACCTTGGTATACTTCGGTAGCTAACTCGACTCATAACCGTGACATAGTACGCGCCGTGGAATTTAATGGTAAAAACTATCATTACACTGCTGGTTCTGGTCCGGTTCAAACTGAAGTGCTCAAAGGTGTTCCCCTTTATGCTGGCGCAATTGATGCGACCAATTTTGAAGCCTGTAAACCGTTCCCAGCAGATGCCTTTAAAGACAAGATCGCCGTTTTAAGACGCGGTGTTTGCTCATTCGATATCAAAGTGGCCGCAGCAATGGCCGCTGGCGCTAAGGGTGTGATTGTTTTCAATAGAGATGGTGAAAATAATGCGCGTCTGACTATGTCGGGGCTAGATAAATTGAATATTCCAGCGGTATTTATTGGTGATATTGATGGCTTAGAATTGATTGCTGCTATGGCGGCAAATCCTGCTCTTGAAATCACGCTGTCTCCAACCCCTAAAGTTGCCAGTAAAGAAGCGGATGTTTTATCTGCCAGTTCATTGATTGGACCTAATCTGACTAACGATGTACTCGTACCCTATGTCGCTGCACCGGGCAGTGACATCTACGCAGCTTATTCCGACCAACAGTTTGGCCATGATGAAACAGGTACAGATCCTGCTGATTTCACTTTGATGTCAGGTACTTCAATGGCGAGTCCTCACGTTGCCGGTGCTGGTGCGTTACTTAAATCGCTGCATAAGGATTGGACGCCAGACAACATTCGTTCTGCGCTAATGATGACGTCAACGACAGCCCAAGCCATGAAAAAAGCCGATGGTAAAACCGTTGCTGATCCGTTTGACGTAGGAGCCGGTCGTATTCGTGTTGATTTAGCGGCAAAAACGGGCTTAGTGATGGATGAAAGTGCCTTAAACTACGAGATTGCTAATCCTTCGACAGGTGGCGATCCACGTAAGCTAAACATTCCAAGCATGGCTGATTCACGTTGTATCGATACTTGTACTTGGACACGTACTGTCACTGCAACGGCTGATGGTAGCTGGACTGCAAAAGGCGTTTCCGCAACGGATAAATTCGCGTTAACTGTGACGCCAGAGAGCTTTAATCTCAAAAAAGGTGAAAGCCAAACGATTACAGTGACTGCGGATGTGACTGACGTCGGTGCAAGTTGGGGCTTTGGTAACTTAGTATTAACGTCCGATACTTTCCCAGCGGCTAATATGCCGATCGTAGCTAAGATAGCTAAACGCGATTTACCTGCTTTGGTTAATGTTTCAGCCTCACGTGATGCAGATGAACGTAATTTGGCGCACTTGAAAGCGATTGACCTACCGGGTGTTGCGGCGACAGTGACTGCACTTAAATTAAGCGCTACTTATGAATCAAGTGTGAAACAGGATTCAAATACCGATAGTGCATTTGATGATTTGGCCGATGGCGTAAAAGTATTTAGCTTTAATGTTGAAGATAAAGCTTTATATTTCAATGCATCAATCGGTAATACAACCTCTCCTGACTTAGACATGTTTGTGATACTCGATAAGAAAGACGGTAGCAAGCTTTCTATCGCGGCATCTTCTGCGTTTGGCGGTTCAAAGGAAAGTGTATCCATTAAGAACCCAGTGAAGGGTGAGTATATTGTCGTTGTACAAAACTATCAGGCATCTGCAGCCGATGCGGATGATGCCTTTAGTTTGAAACAAGTGACGTTATACGATGAAGCGGGTGATAACTTAACAGCAAATCTTACGGGTGATCATAAAGATTTCAATGTCAACTTAGCATGGAAACAAGCGATGCTAGTGGGAGATGCAGGCATAGCTATGCTGACGCTGACCACCACTGATGACAAAGTCGCACCAGTTGAAATTCCGGTCGTATTTGAGCGCGTCAGTGATGACGTATTACCTCCTCTAGGCAGTACTGTTTCTGGTGAATTAACACCTGGCACCGCTAAAGTGATGAAGACGCGTATCGAAGCGAACAAAACGCAAGAAACTCGTGTTTACACCCTAGAGGCGTTATTACCAGAAGGTCACGAAGTGGCTAATATTAGCCATCAAGGTGCGCAAGTGGGCAATAAGATCACTTGGACTATCGAAATGGCCTCTGCTGCTGCGGCATTAGATGTCACGTTTGACTTAGTGCCACGTAAGGCGAGTCAAGGCAACATAGTGGCATTGACCAACAAAGTGAATAACGACTCGGCTGAAATCTTGAAGCAGGAGTATCAATTTGATGTTCCAGAAGTGGCGCCAGTAGCTGTGATTGAAGCTCCTGCCACTGTCCAAGAAGGTAAACCTTTGTTCATCGATGCGAGTAAGTCGTCGGATGCCAACAATGATCCTTTGACCTACAAATGGACTCAGTTAGGGGGCACCAGCTTTAACTTTGACGCTAATGCGGCCAAGCTTAATCTCGTCGCACCAAACGTGAGTGGCTCTGCTCAGACGGTTTCATTCCAACTGACAGTGTCTGATAACCACGGTAATAAAGATTCAAGTGTTGTGTCTGTATCTGTGACTGAAACACCAGCCAAGAAAGATGATGGTGGTGCCTTAGGTTGGTTAAGCTTGTTGTTGCTACCTTTTGCTTTTGGTCGTCGTAAACAAGGCTAAACCCTCAGAGTAAAATCGGAAGGTTTAATGGTAAGAGAGAAGGGCTGATATTGATATCAGCCCTTTTTGCATTTGCTGGTTTGTGTTAGCGATTTGACATTAAAAAATCGACAAAGGCGCGGTCTGCTTGGCTGACGGGACGCTGCTTTTTCCATGCAATATGGAGGTTTAAAAATACCGGTGGATCGAAGGGTTTGGCTAAAATGTCATCTTTTGAGCTTATCGCCATCTCAAGTACACTGGTGATCCCAAATCCTTGGGAAACAATCTGTTTAATCAGATTAATCAAATTGGTCTCGAAGGCAATATTGGGCTTTTTGCCTAATTCTTTGGCTTGAGAGAGTATCCACTCACGGTGGAAATAACCTGTCTTGAACATCACTAATTCATGGCCGAAAAAGTCATGTAGACTCACAGCGCTATGTTCCGCTAAAGGGTGTTCAGCACCCATGGCGATCACCATTTGCTCACGGATCAACAGCTGACTATCAAATTCGGGTTGTAGGTCTTGGGCGGTAATGATCGCAATATCCACTTCTTCCTGTTGCAACATGCGCAGTGCATCCCGCGTCCCGCCTTCAAACAGTGATAGTTTCAACTCGGGGTACTTATGCCGAAAAGCCATTAAGCGCGAGGGGAGATAGAAAGAACCCAGCATGCCCGGCACGGCAATGCGGACCTCTCCCGAGGTGAGATTGGCCATGGCGCGGATTTGCGCTTCGGCCTGCTTAACTTGTTTTAGGATCAAAGTGGCGTGTTGATGCAGGACTATACCTTCGGCCGTGAGTGTGAGCAGTTTATCATTCTTGTTGCTCGTACGATTGACTAAGGTGACGCCGAGTGCGACCTCTAAGCGCTTGATACTTTGACTTAACGCGGGCTGAGCCATATTCAGTTTCTTGGCTGCGGCGGTAAAGCTGCCGGTATTGGCAAGGGCATCTAAATGTTTGAGTTGGCGAATATCCATTAATCGGGCTCGTACTATTTTATCAGTGGCAAGATGTGTACTTTTGGCGCGCTATTTCTATAACAAAAATCAATGATTACGATAGATATTATCTATTATTGTTATGTTATGCCCAGTGATAATCTTTGTCTATCCTATGAGTGATACTTGGTCGAGGCTCCCGTGCAAGCCGTATTAGATACTATGATTGACAATAAACAGCGTGACACCCGATTGATGTGGGCGCTCTGCGTCGCTTCAGTGGTGGTCTATATCAACTTGTATTTAATGCAAGGCATGTTGCCGCTGATTGCGGAACATTTTGCGGTATCAGGCTCTAAAGCGACGTTAATCCTGTCGGTAACCAGTTTTTCCTTAGCCTTTTCATTGCTCTTGTATGCGGTACTGTCAGATCGTATCGGTCGACACACTCCAATCATTGTCAGCTTGTGGTTATTGGCATTGTCTAACTTACTATTAATCTGGGCGCCGGATTTTAATGGATTAGTGCTAGTGCGATTGCTACAAGGTGCATTACTCGCTGCCGTACCTGCGATTGCTATGGCATACTTTAAGGAGCAATTATCACCAAGCACTATGCTGAAAGCCGCAGGTATTTATATTATGGCGAACAGTATTGGCGGGATTGTTGGACGTCTGCTCGGTGGTTTAATGTCGCAGTTTTTATCTTGGCAAGAATCTATGTGGTTGCTGTTTCTAGTAACGTTAGCGGGGGTGGCTTTAGTGAACTATTTACTGCCTTCACTTGCCGATGCGCAGTCGATGTCACCCAGTAACACTGAGCCTTCCTTATCAAAACGCGCCCGTTTAGCGCAAGATCTTCATGGCTTTAGTCATCATCTCACCGATGCGCAAATGCGTTTGGTCTACGCAATTGGCGGCTTGACCTTTATGATGATGGTGAATCAATTTAGTTTTATTCAACTGCATTTGATGGCTCCACCCTATGAATGGAGTCGTTTCCAAGCCACCTTGATTTTCCTGTGTTATTCCAGCGGGACTGTCGCTTCGTATTTTACTGCGAAATGGCTCGCCAAATTTGGTCAACATAAGTTGTATCAGTGGTCTTGGTGCGTGATGTTACTCGGCAGTTTACTGACCCTGTTTGATACGACCTTAACCATTAGCTTAGGTTTTTTAATGACCGCCTGTGGGTTCTTCCTTACCCACAGTTGCTGTAATTCCTTTGTTGCAATGCGGGCCAGTCGTGATCGAGCTAAGGCGACGTCACTCTATTTATGTTGTTATTACTTAGGTGCTGCGATTGGCGGCCCTTATTTGATGATGTTTTGGCATGAGGCGCAGTGGCGCGGTGTGGTGATGGGATCGTTAACCTTATTAGCCTTGATCGCCTTAGCAATCACCCGTTTGCATTACCATCAAACTCATGTCAAACGGGCGTTAGTCTAAAGCTTAAATATGTCCTTTAGTCATCGGAATTAATGTATTGTTTGCGGTCTAAATCGTATTTACGCATTTTGTCGTAGAGGGTTTTGCGGGGCAGTTCTAGCTGCTCCATGGTCTGCTTAATACTGCCCTTGTTGTGGCTAAGTGCTTCTTCAATCAGTACCCGTTCAAAAAACTCTACCCTTTGTAGCAGGGACATACTCGAGTGCAGGCTGGGAGTATTGCCTAATGTGCCAGCAAAGGCGGCTTCTCCGCCCAGCAGCACAAAGCGTTCGGCGAGATTACGTAACTCACGCACATTGCCTGGCCAGTCGTGGGAAGTAAGTATCGCGTTTTGCTCCGCATTTAAGGCGATAAGCGCTTTGTGATAGCGTGCCGATGCGACGCGGGCAAAGTGTAAAAAGAGTAACGGAATATCTTCACGACGATCTCTCAGGGGAGGGATGGGCACAGTCACCAGATTTAAGCGATACAACAAGTCTTGGCGAAATTCCCCGGTGTCACACAGACCTTTTAAATCGACTTTTGTAGCCGCTATCACGCGAATATCTAAGTTGATGCTCTTGTTAGAACCTAAACGTTCAACCTTACGATCTTCAAGCACTCGCAGCAGTTTTACTTGCAGAGACAGTGGCGTACTTTCAATTTCATCTAAAAATAACGTGCCACCATTGGCATATTCAAATTTGCCAATGCGCATCTTATCGACGCCAGTAAAGGCCCCCGCTTCGGCGCCAAAGAGTTCACTTTCAATCAGGTTTTCGGGGATTGCACCACAGTTTATGGCGACAAAGTTGGCTTGGCTGCGGCTGCTGTGGTCGTGTAAATAGCGGGCGACAAGTTCTTTACCTGTACCTGTTTCGCCTTCAATTAACACATCCGCAGGCGTATCTATCACTTGCGTTATGATGTGGCGCATACGGTTGATGCCGACACTGTTGCCCAAAATACGAGGGCCCGGTACGCTTTGGCTTTCGAGATCCTTTTTAAGCTTGCGGTTCTCTAAGGTCAGACTGCGTTTTTCTAAGGCGCGTTTAACCACATCGAGTATATGTTCGTTATTAAAGGGTTTTTCGAGGAAGTCGTAGGCGCCTTGTTTTAACGCATTTACTGCCATGGCAATATCACCAAAACCAGTGAGTAGGACAACGGGGAGATCGGGATCTTGCAGACGGATTTGTTGCATTAAGCTGATGCCGTCTAATTGTGGCATGTTGACATCCGATATCACCATTCCCGCCCAATCTTTATGCAGCAACTTAGCGATACCTTTGGGTTCTGTGGTGGCGAGCGCCTTAATGCCCTCCAGTTCAAATAGTTGCACGAGAACTGTGCCTATGTGCGGCTCATCGTCGATGATGAGAACAGAATAATCTTGAATTGAATTGGGCACACTCATAAAACTAACGTTCCTCGAGCAAGTAAATAGGTAAAATAATCTGGAAAATAGCGCCACCCTCTTCGGCATTGGCAACGTTAATTTGGCCTTGCATGGATTCGATAATACGTTGTGAAATCGATAAGCCTAGCCCCAATCCGTGCCGTTCGTTGGTGGTAAAGTAGGGTTCGAAGATTTTCTCCATTTGGCTTTCACGTACACCCGGGCCTGAATCTTGGATGCTGATGCAAAACTTATCTTCACTGGTCACGCGGATAACCAATTGGCGTTTAACCGATTGTTGCATAGCGACAATGGCGTTGCTCATAATGTTGACAAACACTTGTTGTAATCTAACCTTATCGCCCCAAACCTGATAGTTGCCGTTGGGTAATTGCACATCGAGTTCAACACCCTGTTTATCAATTGCAGGTTGAACTATGGTCAGGGCTTGCTTGATACAGCGGCCAATATCGGTTGCGCTATCAGCGCCTTGGCTCTTGCGGGTAAAGCTTTTAAATTGCCCAACAATATCGGCTAATCTATCGGTAAGTTCAATAATAATCTTGATATTATCCAGTGCCTTATCTTGCATATCACGTGCGAGAAAAGTTTGGGTATTTTGGGCATAGCTGCGAAGTGCCGCGAGTGGTTGATTGAGTTCATGGTTAATACTGGCGGATAAACTGCCGATCACTGTCAGTTTTGCCGCTTGGATCAGCTCGTCTTGAGTATCTTTGAGCTGATTGTTGGCTTGCTGTAAGTCCTGAGTGCGTTCTTCAACTCGCTGTTCTAACAGGCTTTGCGCTAGTTGCATTCGGTGTAGATTGCGACGGCGCTCGGCGTTAAATAGGATGCTGAGTGCCAGCAAAAGATAAATACTAGCTGACAGTAACATCAGCGCGGGCAAAGAGGTCAGTAAAGGTTTGATTGGCGCTAAGATGTGTACTCGCCAGCCTGCCTTAGCCATTGATTGGTGGATGTCCATGTATTGTTCATGGTCTGTACCCGTTTGCAGTTGGTATAGCATAGCTTGACTACCACTTTCATAGGGCGGCTTCATCAACAACTCTCCTATGGGACGTTCTGCATAGCGTTTTGAGGCATTAAGGGCATATTGCTTGGCTTGGGTAAGCGGGGTTAGTGATTTTAACCGCCATTCATCGATACTGGAAATAAAGACGATATCTTCAGGATCACTGATAAGGAACTGATACTGACCCGCAATCGCGATACTGGTACTTTGTTGCTCTATGTCGGCAATATTAACTTTGACTATGATGGCTCCAAGTATGCCTTTACCACCTTGTTGATAAATAGGGTAAGAGAAATAAAATCCGCGCTTATCTGAGCTGGTACCCACTGCATAATAACGGCCTAGATTGCCCGAGATAGCATCTGTGTAATAGGGTCTAAAGGAGTAGTCCTTGCCAATAAAGGAAAAACTTTGTTGCCAGTTACTGGCGGCAATGGCGATACCTAAGGCATCAATCAGATAGATATCGGATGCTTCGGTGACATGCTGAATTTCTTCGAGATATAAATTAAGCTCTTGGACTTTATCAGGATTCTGCTGGTCGTTCAGGACATTGGCGAGCATTGGGTTAGTCGAGAGCACGTGGGGAATACTTTCGTAGCGCGATAGTGCACCATCGAGAAAACTGACTAATTCCTTTAGTTGTTTCTCCGATTGCTTTTGGATCTCGATTTTACCTTGATGCAAATGCACCCAGTAGGTCAGTTTGAGGGTTGCAAATAGGCCTGCAAGTAACACAACGGTCAGAAAGAGGCGTTTCTTGGCCTTAGGCGTCATGGGCAACATGGTGGTTATCCTGATAAAGCAACGGGATCAATAACTGATACTGCGCATAATAAAACAAAGCGAGCCTGACTAGGCTCGCTTAAAATCTATCTGTAATCAAGGGGTAATCTCACAACCTTGAATTGCAGACTAATATCCACGCATCGAATCCAACCATTCAGGTAAGAAGAGTGAAATCTGTGGTACATAAGTAATCAGGGCTAAGAAGGCTAGCATCACGAGTAACCAAGGCAGAACCGACTGAATCACCCAACCAATACTGCGCCCCGTGATCCCCGCGGTGACAAAGAGATTGAGTCCCACCGGCGGCGTTAGCATACCGATCTCCATGTTCACGACCATTATGATACCTAAGTGGATAGGATCTATGCCTAATTGCGTTGCAATAGGGAACAGAATTGGCGCCATAATGAGTACAATTGCCGATGGCTCCATAAAGTTACCGGCAGCAAGCAACAGTAAGTTAACGATGATCAGGAATCCCCAGGCGGGTAAACCCATGCTAACAATATACTCAGCAATAATGTGAGGGATACGTTCTGTGGTTAATACATGCGCAAATAGCATAGCGTTAGCTATGATAAACAGCAGCATGATACTGACCTTGGCACCATCGCGCACAACATGACGTATGTCTTTGTCGATAGGCGTTTTAATCAGTCCTAAGAACATATGGCCTAAGTTACGCGCAGTTGCTTTGGCTAAGTTTTCACCTTGATTACGCCATGCCACGTCTTTTAATGGCCCGATATCACGGTAGCCAAATACCGCAATAAGGTAAGCATATACACAAGCCACAGCTGATGCTTCGGTTGGGCTAGCGACGCCACCATAGATAGAGCCTAATACGATAAAGATGAGTGCTAATCCACCCATAGCCTTGGCACTTGAAATCCCCAGTTGTTTAACGCCAGGAAAAGGACGTGAGGGCAAGTTTTTAAAGCGGGCAACGATATAAATGACGATCATCAATATAAATCCCATCATTAAACCTGGGATTAAGCCTGCCATAAACATTTTTGCAGCCGACACTTCAGTTGCTGCGGCATACACTAACATGACGATTGAAGGTGGGATCAAAATCCCGAGAGTGCCAGAGGTCGTGATCACGCCTGCAGCAAATTTTTCGGGATAACCTGCTTTTACCATGCCGACTATGACGATAGAACCAATTGCCGCAACAGTCGCAGGAGATGATCCAGAAACTGCAGCAAACAGCATACATGCCATAACGGATGCCATTGCTAATCCACCACGGACATGTCCAATACTGTCCATGGCAAAATCGATAATCCGTCTAGCAACACCACCCGTTGATAGGAAGGCGGATGACAGAATAAAGAAGGGGATTGCGAGTAAAGTGTAATGCTCTGATGAAGACTCATACAGCTTGAGTGCAACTGAAGCTAAGGAGTCATTCGAGAACAATAAAATCGTCAGCATGCTGGAAAAACCTAATGCGATAGCGATAGGCATACCGAGAAACATACATACGAATAGGGCGGTAAATAGGGTTGCAATAGCCATTATTTAGCCTCCTTTTGGTCAGAGACTGGATCTACTTTAGCGTTTTTAGCGCTCTCATCGATTAAATGCATACTTTCTTTCGCTTCATCGGCAAATTGGAAGCCTGAGACTTGGTCACGCAGAATGGCGATAAAGAGTTCGACGAAACGCCAAGTCAACATAAAAAAGCCAATGATTAAAATACTTTGAGATAACCAAATCGGTATTGCGCCATCTTCAATATCGATTTTTAAAGTGTTCCAAGCAAAATCTGGATCGAGGCTTTTTAATATAAATTGTGGGAAATGTATGTCTTCCATAGGCAAACCGATTTGATACATCTGGCTTAAGTAATCCCAACTGCCTTTTAAAAAGAGTCCGCAATAGACGATACAAACAAAGGCGGTAATAAGAGATACTATCTTTTTAGCCTTTGGCGCTAAATTTTTAACAAACGCATCGACACCAATATGGGCACCGACTTTAACCCCATAGGACATACCAAATAACACAAACCAACCGCAAAAGGTTAATGTAAGTTCTTGGATCCAAAGAAAACCCGTGTTGAAGAAGAAGCGAGCGACGACTTCTGAAAACACTAACAGCGTCATCAGAGTGATCAATAAATTGAGCACACCTTCTTCAATATAACCAAATATTCGCGATATCACAGCCATAATCCCCTCGCTGAAATGGTCGCCTAAGCTCGGTTGAGCTTAGGCGACTATCATCATTATTATTTATTTGCAGCTACAGCAGCATCAATCACATCTTTACCGATTTGATCTTCAAACTTAGCCCAAACAGGTTTCATTACCTCAACCCATTTTTGACGTTCAGCAGGAGACAGAGTCACTAACTGTGAACGTTTAGAATCAAGGATTAACTTTTTGTCTTCATTGTCTTTTTCAGCGGCAATCTTGTTACCTAATGCGATAGATTCGTCTAAAGCTTCTTTGATGATCTTACGTTTGTCAGCAGGTAGACCTTTCCAGAAAGTGTCAGAGGTCACGACCATATAGTCGAGAACACCGTGATTACTTTCAGTGATTTGGCTTTGCACTTCATAGAACTTTTGTGAATAAGTATTTGACCAAGTGTTTTCTTGACCATCGATAGCGCGGGTTTGAAGTAGGGTAAATACTTCAGAGAAAGGTTTTTTCACAGGGATTGCACCAACAGCATCAAACTGGGCTGCTAGAACATCAGATGCCATAACGCGGAATTTTAAGCCTTTTGCATCAGCAGGATTTTTAAGTGGTGTATTAGAGGAGAACTGTTTCATACCATTGTGTAAATAACCCAGACCGACAATCCCTTTACGGCTCATGGAGTTCAGTAATGTTTGACCAGCTTCACCTTGTTGGAAACGGTTCACGGCATCCATATCATTGAATAGGAAAGGTAAATCGAATATTTGTAGACGTTTAGTGTAGCGCTCAAACTTTGAGAGTGAAGGCGCGACAAATTGTACGTCGTTTAACAGCAGTGCCGCTAGTTCGTTGTTATCCCCAAATAACTGTGAGCTAGGAAATACACTGACTTTGTATTCACCTGGTAAACGTTGTTCAACGAGTTCTTTAAATTTAAGTGCCATTTGGCCTTTAGGTGTGTTTTCTGCCACTACGTGTGAAAACTTAATTTCAATCGGTTCTGCAAATACGTTAAAACTGGTCGCAAATACGGAGGCAACAGCGAGCATTTTGACTAAGGTTTTGAGTGGACGGGTCAATCCAGTTTGTTGATTCAATATCATCTTGAGTTCCTTTTTCTGTTGTTAGGATTTGTCCTCAGTCTTGGTTAGTTTGTTACCAAGTTTGAGTAGGAATACAGCCTTGATTTCCCTGAGGTCTGTCTTACTAAAGGCAAATACCACGCCAACTTACACTGGCTTCTGTAAGTGTTTGGTTACTAAAGTGTAGTTCATTTGATATTTGTCACACTTTTAGTTTGGTGGGTGAGATCTCGCTCACAGTGATTTTGTGTTTGGGTGGAAACCCACCCATAGTGAAGTTCGGCCCCAAATTGACGGCTCTTGTCGTTGCAGATAAATTAAACAAACTTAGTTATTTTGAGATCAAAAAAAGCCGTAAAAGTATGCGATATAACGACAAATATTGTGGTGGGTTGCTTTAGGAGAAGAAGTGTAGGTGAGATGTGAAGTCTATGGAGGTTAAGTCGATAGCTATCGTAGTCAATCAAGACACAATTCATTTGATGCTGTTAGTCATCCTCTAAAAGAATACGTTTAAGGATAGCATCGCTAGGTAACAAGGCTAAATGGCCTTGTTCATCAAAGTACCAACCGGTAATAAAGCCTTTTTGGCGCATGCTGACGAGATTATGCATGACTTCCCGCGCTTCTTTTAGAGCCGTTTGCTCATCGCAGGCGTGGGTATGCTTTAAATAAGTGGCAATATTGGCAAGAGAAGCGGATTGACTGACGCTGGCCATAATGTTGATCTCCAAAAATGCTAAAGCAGAATGAAATCAGGCTGAGTGTCGATAGTCTTAGTATTTAACGAAGTATAAAATGCCGAACAGCATAATTTATCACTCGCTGATTGAGATCAAGCATAGTTGAGTAAGCGCGTGGGTAAAGTTTATTGGGGGAGATTTATGGTGGTCGCTACTGGGCTCGAACCAGTGACCCCCTCCTTGTAAGGGAGGTGCTCTCCCAGCTGAGCTAAGCGACCTGGGATATAACGTGTGTGTTGCAGAATATGGTGGTCGCTACTGGGCTCGAACCAGTGACCCCCTCCTTGTAAGGGAGGTGCTCTCCCAGCTGAGCTAAGCGACCTGGGATATAACATGTGTGTTTCAGAATATGGTGGTCGCTACTGGGCTCGAACCAGTGACCCCCTCCTTGTAAGGGAGGTGCTCTCCCAGCTGAGCTAAGCGACCTGGGCATTCTTAAATTACACATTTTTTAAGTCATTCTTCACTAAATAATGGTGGTCGCTACTGGGCTCGAACCAGTGACCCCCTCCTTGTAAGGGAGGTGCTCTCCCAGCTGAGCTAAGCGACCTGGGAATGACTTTTACACATTAATACATTAAGTTATATGGTGGTCGCTACTGGGCTCGAACCAGTGACCCCCTCCTTGTAAGGGAGGTGCTCTCCCAGCTGAGCTAAGCGACCTGGGATATAACATTTTGTATGCCATAATTTCTTTGTAGAAAATATGGTGGTCGATACTGGGCTCGAACCAGTGACCCCCTCCTTGTAAGGGAGGTGCTCTCCCAGCTGAGCTAATCGACCTCGCTGTGTGGAGCCGTATTATAGGGAGGTTCGATCTAGTGTCAACGCTTTTTAGTGAAAAAAGCATTGGTCGCGCTATTTTTGTCCACATTGGCTTAATGCTAATCACGCCGCCGATCAAAGTGTTATTTAATTCGCCAGTCAATGGTACGTAATTTGGACGCTCGCGATTAAATACGAGTTGAACTCATCCCATTCACCGGACTTTTTTGTGGTAAAAGTGCTGAGGAAGTGAGTGATTTATAAAAATTAGCGCACTAACAGCATGAGTGCATTGATAGTGTATAGATGCGCGTGTTCGATGGCGCAGATATTTATAGTCGAAGGAATATAGGTGTAGAGATTTAGGGGTTGGAATATAAAGCCTGAAAAATCTTCTCAAGTGTTAGCATTCATCAATGGTGGTGATAGCAATAGTGCCACCTTTATATATCGCTTTATATTGGCTTCCCTATAAAAGGGAGGGATTCGCGACACGATTTAACCAGATAAGTGATACTGTGAAGCTTGTCCCATTTGCAGCGCCTGCTTTGACTGTTAGAATAAGCCCACTTTTTTTATCGTGATTGTCTTTATCTAGACGACTTTATATAGGTTAGTGTCCCATTATGACAACTAAGACGCGTTTTGCCCCTAGTCCTACCGGTTTCTTGCATGTTGGTGGTGCCCGTACTGCACTTTATTCTTGGTTACAAGCCCGTGCCAATAACGGTGAGTTTGTATTACGTATTGAAGACACTGATATTGAGCGTTCGACTCAAGCCGCTTGCGATGCGATTTTAGAAGGCATGAACTGGCTAGGTTTGACATGGGACGAGGGCCCATATTACCAAACTAAGCGTTTTGACCGTTATAACGAAATCATTGCTCAAATGTTAGAAAAGGGCACAGCGTATAAATGTTACTGTTCACGTGAGCGAATCGATGCCTTAAGAGAATCACAGGCCGCTAACGGTGAAGCACAAAAGTATGATGGTTGCTGTCGCGACTTACCCGCTCGCGAGACTGATGAACCATTTGTGGTGCGTTTTAAAAATCCAATCGGTGGTTCAGTGGTATTTGATGACCATGTTCGTGGTCGGATTGAATTTTCTAACGATGCATTAGATGACTTGATCATCGCCCGTACCGACGGCGTGCCAACTTATAACTTCTGTGTGGTGGTTGACGATTGGGATATGGGGATCACTTGTGTGGTGCGTGGTGAAGATCATATCAACAATACCCCGCGTCAAATCAACATTCTTAAAGCATTAGGGGCGCCGATCCCAGAATATGCACACGTATCTATGATTCTAGGTGATGACGGCGCTAAGTTGTCCAAGCGCCATGGCGCTGTTAGCGTAATGCAGTACCGTGACGATGGCTATTTACCAGAAGCACTGCTGAACTATTTAGTGCGTTTAGGTTGGTCACATGGCGACCAAGAGATTTTCTCATTAGAAGAAATGAAGCAATTCTTTAAGTTGAGTGACATCAACAAAGCCGCTTCTGCTTTTAATACCGATAAACTGGTGTGGTTGAACCAACATTATATAAAGAGCCTAGATCCAGAATATGTGGCAACACACTTACAATGGCACATGGACGATCAAAAAATTGATCTGTCAAATGGCCCAGCATTAGCTGAAGTGGTCACTGCATTAGCTGAGCGCGCTAAGACTCTAAAAGAGTTAGCCGCATCTAGCCGCTATTTCTATGAAGATTTTGCTGAGTTTGATGAAGCACAGGCGAAAAAGCATTTACGCGGTGTTGCGTTAGAGCCATTGCAACTGGTGCAACAGAAATTATCAGCATTAACTGAGTGGACAGCTGAAGCTATTCATCAGGCAATTGAAGATACTGCGACTGAATTAGATGTGGGTATGGGTAAGGTCGGTATGCCTTTACGTGTTGCAGTAACAGGGGCAGGGCAGTCTCCAGGCTTAGATATCACACTATTTTTAATTGGAAGAAGCCGTTCTGAGCAAAGAATATCCAAAGCGATTGAATTTGTAGCAGATAGAATAAATTCCTAAAAAAACGAGTTGACACTTTTAGGTGCGCTGCATAGAATGCGCCACGCAGTTGAGACACAGTCGAGCAAATGCTTGCAGTGCACTTAAATGTAGTTCGATAGGTTTGGGGTTATAGCTCAGCTGGGAGAGCGCTTGCATGGCATGCAAGAGGTCCACGGTTCGATCCCGTGTAGCTCCACCAAACTTACCGTAGATGTTAAACGTGAACCTTTTCTAGTGAAAAGTTCAAATTAATATGTCCAGGGTCCCCTTCGTCTAGAGGCCTAGGACACCGCCCTTTCACGGCGGTAACAGGGGTTCGAATCCCCTAGGGGATACCAAATATTGGTTCCTAGCAAATAACTAACGTGTTGTTTGGTAAGAACAAAATCTAAATTTCTGCTGATACATATACTGCTAAAGTTAGCTGTGTTGACAAAAATTTGGGGCTATAGCTCAGCTGGGAGAGCGCTTGCATGGCATGCAAGAGGTCCACGGTTCGATCCCGTGTAGCTCCACCAATTTACTGCCTTATTAAGCAGAAACGAAAGTTTAAATTAATACACCCAAGGCACACTTCGCTACTTAGAAGAGTGCCTATGAGACCGTAGATGTTAAACGGGAACGTTAAGTTCAAATTAATATGTCCGGGTCCCCTTCGTCTAGAGGCCTAGGACACCGCCCTTTCACGGCGGTAACAGGGGTTCGAATCCCCTAGGGGATACCACATTTTGGTTCCTAGCAAATAACTAACGTGTTGTTTGGTAAGAACAAGGCATTTRCTTCCTAGCCTACTGAAGTGAATGTGTTACAAAGCTCGGTTACGAGTTAAAWCATAAGTCCGGGTCCCCTTCGTCTAGAGGCCTAGGACACCGCCCTTTCACGGCGGTAACAGGGGTTCGAATCCCCTAGGGGATACCATCTATATTTTATAGAGAGTKGTTCCTAGCAAATAACTAACGWGTTGTTTGGTAAGAACRAGRCATTTRCTTCCTAGCCTACTGAAGTGAATGTGTTACAAAGCTCGGTTACGAGTTAAAWCATAAGTCCGGGTCCCCTTCGTCTAGAGGCCTAGGACACCGCCCTTTCACGGCGGTAACAGGGGTTCGAATCCCCTAGGGGATACCAATTTTAATCAAGGTTTATCGAAACTTTGGTTAAAGACAATAAACCACCTCAAGGTGGTTTTTTTGTGTCTAAATTTTGAGTATTAAATTGAGATCTCCCCGATTCATTTATGAGTCATACGCCCCGAGTTATTTGCCGAATTTACCCAACAATTCAAACCATCCACATTAAGATAAATAATGCTTCGAGAGGCTTACTTAGTGTGGTGAAGTCATTCTGTTCAATCGTGTGATAAAGATTATCGAAGCGTTTTCCTGCTTAACCTTGCGCTAACCCATGGCCCAAACTCACCTTTCAGATTGTTCAGTGTGTTGGTACTTTGAATGCAGCTACTTTCAATACTGATAAGTTGAATCGTTAATCGCGATTTATCTCATGCTTCCAATCGTTCAACGAGTAAAGTTTGAAGTGAACTGTTCTTACGGTAGCTATTGTAATAGCTGAATAGCGTATCGTTGCGGTGAATATGCGGGCGAGTGTAAGAGTGAAGCTTTGTAGAAGTAGGCGGAAACTTATTTGAGATAAAAAAGGCGACACTCACTGCTGAGTGTCGCCTTTCGTCATCTTACCTTTGGCTTAGTCTACACCTAAGAATCCACCGGTTTGGTGGGCCCATAATTGAGCATAAATACCGCCTGCGGCGATGAGTTCATGGTGCGTGCCTTGCTCAACGACTCGGCCTTGATCTAATACAATTAACCTGTCCATCGCGGCAATAGTAGAAAGTCGATGGGCAATCGCGATCACTGTCTTGCCTTGCATTAATTCATACAAACTTTCTTGGATTGCAGCTTCGACTTCGGAATCTAGCGCAGATGTGGCTTCATCAAGCAGTAAAATGGGCGCATTTTTCAATAAAACCCGCGCGATGGCGATACGCTGTCTTTGGCCACCAGAGAGTTTTACGCCGCGTTCACCCACTTGGGCATCTAAGCCATGATTACCGTTAGGATCACTGAGTTCCTGAATAAAGTCATAGGCTTGAGCTTGTTTAATCGCGCGATCAAGTTGCTCTTCACTGGCACTGGGATTGCCGTAAAGAATATTCTCGCGGATGGTGCGGTGCAAGAGGGAGGTATCTTGGGTCACCATGCCAATTTGCGAACGCAGTGAATCTTGCATAACCATCTTGATGTCTTGGTCGTCAATATTAATCTGACCTTTTTCAACATCGTAGAATCGCATTAGTAGATTCACTAGGGTCGATTTACCCGCGCCAGAACGCCCCACTAAGCCAACTTTTTCACCTGCTTTAATATTCAAATTCAGATCTTCAATCACGCCAGTCTGCTCACCGTAATGGAAACACACTTGGTTGAAATCAATCTTGCCATGATTGACGACCAGCGCCTTGGCGTTTGGCTCATCTTGGATGATCGTTGTTTTCGATAAGGTGTTCATTCCATCGGTAACCGTGCCGATATTTTCGAATAACGAACTGATTTCCCACATTATCCACTGTGACATGCCGTTTAAGCGCAGCGCTAAACTGACCGCAATGGCGATGGCGCCGACCGTGATTGCGCTATCGGTCCATAGGGCTATCGATACTGCTGCAATACTAAAGGCCAACAGATAGTTGATGATTTGCACGCTTACGCTGATGCCCGTCACTAAGCGCATTTGGCGATAAACCGTGTCTAAAAATATCCGCATACTGGATTTGGCGTATTCGGCTTCTTTCTGTGTGTGAGCGAATAGCTTCACTGTGGTGATGTTGGTATAGCTGTCGACGATACGGCCTGTCATGGTTGAGCGCGCATCGGCTTGCTCGGTAGAGACACTTTTTAGTCTAGGCACAAAGTACCATTGCAGACCAACATATAGTGCAAGCCAGACGAGCATAGGTATGACTAAGCGCAGATCAGCGCTGGCAATCATCACCAGCATAGAGGTGAAATACACTAAAATGTATACCAACACATCGAGCAATTTCATCACAGTTTCGCGCACGGCTAAGGATGTTTGCATCACTTTCGTGGCGATTCTGCCCGCAAAATCATCTTGATAAAACGATACACTTTGTTTCAGCAAATAACGGTGGGCGAGCCAGCGGATCGACATAGGATAATTGCCGAGCAAGGTTTGATGCATGATAAGCGCATGCAGTAATACCAATATTGGCATCACAATTATCACCATTCCTCCCATCAGCATTAAGGTCGTGCCTTCGTCTTGGAATAAGGTTTCGGGATTTTTTTTCACCAGCCAATCTACTAATTGGCCCATGAATCCGAACAGTGACACTTCAAGCATGGCCAGCATGGCGGTCAGCACTGACATTAAGATCAGCGGCAGTTCGTAGCCCTTAGTGTAGTGGCGACAAAAAGCATAAACCCCTGCGGGTGGTTTAGTGGGTTCATCATCGGGTAGGGCTTCAACCCAGGATTCAAATCGTTTAAACATGAATTAACTCTATGGTGAGATAAAAAATAGTCGGCTCTAGCATATACCCAAACAACCTGAAGATGCAGGATTCAGCGGGAATTTAACGCACTTTAGGCAAGGCGGTTATTTGCAGACCTAGTGGACTAAGTTCAAAATAACCAACACAGCATAAAGTGCGTTAAAACCCGCCGGGACGGAGCGCCTAGGGCACTTCACTTCCGTGTTGCATCAATTCAAAAGGTGGCCGACATTCTGTCATTGATACGCCTTGAATTGAAGCACCCTAGGCGCTCTGAAACTCGTATCTTCAGGTCGCTTGGGTATATAAGATTTCATGCCCTAAAAGCATTGAAATGATTGAGTTCCGTTTTCCGCTAGTGCTATATGCTAGTTTTACGTAAAGTAATGAACAAGAAATTAATTGTGAGCGAATATTGTTGGGCGTGATGAAAAATGAGTACAGATAGAGCGTCTGAGAGTGCAAATAAGCGTGATGAAATAGATTTGGTGCATTCGCTGGAGTCCAGTTCGGGGCAACTTTCTGCGTCCATTTGCCGTGAAGCGAGGATGAGCCGCGATCCGAGGTTTGATGGTAAGTTTTTTGTGGGCGTATTAACGACGGGCATTTATTGCCGAACTGTGTGTCCTGCTGTGGCACCAAAAGAGCAAAATGTGCGTTATTTTGATTCGGCCATTAAAGCCGCGCAGGCGGGATTACGCCCATGTTTACGTTGTCGGCCCGACAGTGCGCCGGGATCGAATCCTTGGAAGGGGACTGGCACAACGTTAGCGAGGGCCATTAGCTTAATCGAAGCGGGCGCCTTAGCGGGAAAATCATCGGGAGAGCCAGCTTCGACAGTAACACAATTGGCTGACCGATTAGGGATCAGCAGTCGTTATCTCAATAAGCTCTTTACCGAAGGCTTTGGCACTTCGCCAAAACAATATGCCTTATATCGGCAATTACTATTTGCTAAACAATTATTGCACCAAACCCAATTACCTATCACTCAAGTCGCGATGGCGGCGGGTTTCAATAGTATTCGCCGTTTCAATGAGGCGTTTAAGCAAACCTTGCAATTGACGCCGACCCAGTTAAGAAAAAGTGCATTAACTAAAGTCGCAAAGGAGTCCATGATTGAGCCATCAACAGGATTAGGTGAGATTGATACTATGGGTGAATTTGTGCCGCACTATGGATTAACCTTGTATCAGTATTATCGGCCGCCATTGGATTGGGCATCACAGCTGGCGTTTTATCGCTTACGTGCGGTAACAGGGATGGAATGGTTCACGCCGCAAATGAGTCATCCACAAGCGAGCAATGTCGTTGGCGATGAGGCGTCCGTGGTCGATGAGGCCAAAGCTGGCGATAATGGGCTCGAATATGGTCGCTGTTTTGCCCTAGGTAAGATGCGCGGCACAGTGCACATTATCCATGAGCCTAAGCTAAATCGCTTCAAACTCGCGATAATGTTGACCGAAGATTCCCCTGTCGATGAGCTGCAATTGCTAGTCACTGAAGTGCGGCGCATGTTAGACCTCGATGCGGATATGCTGCTGATTGAACAAGGCTTAAGTGCGCTACCAAGTTTAGGATTAACACCGTTTTCGGGATTACGCATTCCCGGTGCAGGCTCCTTATTTGAGGCGGCCTGCCGTGCGATTTTAGGCCAGCAAGTGACGGTAGTGCAGGCGACTAAGCTACTTAATCAATTGGTTGAAGCCTATGGCGAGCGCTTTAGTCTCAATGGTTGCGAGTATCGTTTATTTCCTACACCCGAGGCCATTCGTGAGGCGAGTCTAACAGAGCTAAAAATGCCCGGCGCTCGTAAATTAGCCCTCAATGCGCTCGCGGCGTTTATCTGCGATCATCCTGAGGCGAGTGTCGATGATTGGCTCAGCGTTAAGGGCATAGGTCCTTGGACAATCGCGTATGCTAAGCTCCGCGGTTTGGGCGATCCCAATGTGTTTTTGGATACCGATTTGATTGTTAAAAAGCATTTGCTGGCCTTGTATGGCAAGACCCATAGGCTGGATGAAGCCGCTGTGGGTACAGTCAACTACCCGAAGCTGTGTCAGCAGCTGAGTCAAGAAATCGCGCCTTGGGGCAGTTATTTAACTTTTCAGCTTTGGCATCAATAACCATCAAGCCGCCTCACATTTAACTGCTAGTTTAAAAAGATGATTTAGCGTTAAGTTAAGAGCCAATTTAGAACCAAATTTAGAGCAAACAAAGAGACAGATTATGAAACATGCGATTCGTCAATTGAGCCAAGCGCCGAGTATTGCTGCGTATCAGCCTTGTGCCGTAGATACTTTTATGAGTCCTGCCGGAATATTGCAGTTAAATGCCAATGCCTATGGGCTGAGTCATTTAACGGTTGTCGGCTCGGATCGCACTGAGATTGCGCTTGCTAAGGTGAGTGAGGATGCCCTCAATCAAGCTAAGGCGCATATTCGTGAAACTCAGGCGCAGCTTGCGGATTACTTTGCGGGTGAGCGCGTTGAATTTGATTTAAAGCTCGCGCCCAATGGCACTGAATTTCAGCGTGAAGTTTGGCAAGCTTTGCTCAATGTCGATTATGGTCAGAGCTGCAGCTATGGGCAGATTGCCGAGCAAATTGGTCGGCCTAAGGCGGTGCGCGCCGTGGGCGCTGCCAATGGTGCCAATCCCATTGCGATTATCGTGCCTTGCCATAGAGTGATAGGCAAAAATGGCAAGTTAACGGGTTACGCCTATGGGCTTGCGATGAAACAGCAGTTATTAACGCTGGAAACTGCCAAGCATTGCCTCGATATTTAAGCTAGAATAGCCGCCTATTAAGATATTGGTGAGCAGTTAAACTTTCTATGACTCAGGCTTCTTCCTCTGCGGCAAGCTTTGCCCAACTCGGCATTATTGCACCCTTGCTAAATCGATTAACCGAATTAGCGTATGTTTCGCCTACATCAGTACAGGCGGCGACGATTCCCGCTGTGCTTGCGGGGCGCGATGTGTTAGCCGGTGCTAATACGGGCTCGGGTAAAACGGCAGCCTTTGCCGTGCCGCTGTTGCAACAACTTGTTGACGCAAAAACAGAGGATAAGACAGGCGCTTATGTTCGTTGTTTGGTCTTAGTCCCAACCCGTGAATTAGCACAACAAGTCGCTGACAGCTTTTTATCCTATGCCTCACATCTTAATGGCAAGCTAAAAATTGTCGCTGCGTTTGGCGGTGTGTCGGTGAATGCGCAAATGCAGAGTCTACGCTCTGGCGCCGACGTACTCGTAGCAACGCCGGGTCGTTTGTTAGATCTGTTGTCCAGTAATGCCATCAAACTCAATCGTGTCAGCGCCTTAGTGCTCGATGAAGCTGACCGCATGTTAAGCCTTGGTTTTACTGAAGAATTAGCTCAAGTGCTCGACGCTTTGCCCGTCAAGAAACAAACCTTATTATTCTCTGCGACATTCCCTGAAGAAGTCCGTGAGTTAACGGCAAAACTGCTTAATAATCCACTTGAATATCAATTGCAAAGTGAGCAAGAAAGCACGATTCATCAACGGGTGATTACAGTTAATCGTCCGATGAAAACCGCATTATTGGCGCATCTGATTAAAGAACATCAGTGGTCACAGGCGTTGATCTTCGTGAGTGCCAAAAATACCTGTAATCACTTAGCGCAAAAGCTGTCTAAACGTGGGATCACTGCCGAAGTATTCCATGGCGATAAAGCCCAAGGTGCGCGTATGCGGGTGCTCGATGGCTTTAAAAATGGCGAGATCAGTGTGTTAATTGCGACCGATATTGCCGCCCGTGGTATCGATATCGATAAACTGCCTGTGGTGATCAACTTTGATTTACCAAGGAGCCCTGCAGATTATATGCATCGTATTGGCCGTAGTGGCCGCGCCGGTGAAGCAGGCTTAGCCGTGACCTTGATTTCCCATGAGGATTATCACCACTTTGGCGTGATAGAGAAAAAGAACAAACTTAAGTTAGTGCGTGAGCAAATTGTCGGTTTTGAAGCCGATGATGAAATGCCAGCCGAACTGTTAGAACAAGCTAAACCTGTCGCCAAGCCTGAAGGTATGGGTAAAAAAAAACGTAAACAGTTACCGCCTGCCAATGCTGAATTTTGGGGTAAAAAATCTTAAGTCGTTGGAAACAAGCTATTCTTAGCTTATCTCTGGCGTTCCTTGTCATCTCACTTGTCGTAGGTAAGGTTTATGCAACACTTATTCTGGTTAGTTGAAGGTAAAGTCGCAGGGCGCAGTGGCCCTAATAAAGATCCTTGGGATTTACAAGCGCTCAAGGAGGCTGGTATTGGTGCCATTCTGTCGGTCAATGGGGGCGAAGGCTGCGAGCCGAGTGCGTTTAAGCAGCTTGATTTACGTTATGAATGTATTCCCTTTTCGCGCAATGTGCCGCCCCAAGATGGGGATGTGGCGATTTGTGTCGCTCAGTTGCCCAAGGCACTCGCCTTTATTCAGCAATGTGAAGCCGATGAGCTGCCTGTCGTGATCCATTGTCGCTCGGGCAAGGATCGCACCAGTCTCATCATGGCCTATTACTTGATGGTCAATGGTGCTGCGCCATTACATGCGGTGAGCCAAGTTCGTAATATTCGCGATATCGCTTTTACTGCCGAAGGTTGGGATCAATTTGCCTTTGATGTCTTGTATGCATTACAAGACTAAGCATTTGTCGGCGATTGGCGTCGAACCTATTAATAAATAGGTAATAATAGTTTCATTCGTTTGACCTTAGTCATCAAAATTTTACTGTGTTAAGGTTAAGCTATCCGAAGGTTGTTTTTAGTGAGTTATTTATCTAATTATGAAAAGTAAGGCAAGTCAGTCACAGGGATTACTACTGTTTCGGTTATCACAGACTCAAGTGTTTGCCTTAGGCACGTTGAAAGTGCGTGAGCTGGTGCCGTACACACAGCTAAGCAAAATTCCCCAATCTCATCCGACGATTCTTGGTGCTTCAACGATTCGTGGCCATACTATTCCTATCATAGATATGGCGGCTGCGATTGGTTATCGGCCGATAGCCCCTGAAGAGCGGGAAAAATGCTACATCATCATCACTGACTGTCAGCGGATGATCATTGGCTTTTTAGTGCGTGGTATCGATAAGATTATCGAATGTAATTGGCGCGATATTGAGGCACCTTCTGCCAATTTGGGCAAGAATGCTTACTTGACTGGCGTGACTCGTTTTGAGGACCAGTTAGTACAATTGCTCGATGTTGAGTTATTGCTGTCGAAAATTTTCCCGAATAACCCACAGGCAAATCGGGCAATCTTGACCGATGTGCAGCGTGAGAAACTCAAACCCATGAATATCCTGTTAGTGGATGATTCTAAGGTGGCACGTAAGCAGTTATCCGATGCCCTTGATATGATCAACATCCCTTATCGAGTGACCGCCGACGGTAAAGAAGCCTTAGTCATGATGGAACAAGCGGCACTAGAGCATCATCCCATAGATATTCTGGTGAGTGATATCGAGATGCCGGGACTAGATGGTTACGAACTGGCATTTGAGGTGCGTGATAATCCACTGACTGCCAAGGCCTACATCATTTTACACACGTCTTTATCCAGCGAAATAAGCGTGAGTCAGGCCCACCAAGTGGGGGCAAATGAAGCGCTGACTAAGTTCGATGCCCACGAGTTGATTGATGCCATGTTGCGTGGTGCCGATTTAGCCATGAAGCAGCGCCAATAAGGCGCTTGTTAGTTTTTTGTATGCTTTTTGCGGGACAAGGGTAATTTAGTTAGCTTATTTCCCCGCAAAACTAGACAAGTCTAGTCACATCCTATAAAAACCTTATTGGCCTCATTTCCGAAGGTGCGCGTTGGGGATCTCAACCGAAATATAATAACGACAGGTTAAACCATGAAACAAGAATCATCATTATTAGCTAAGTTGGCTAATGGCAGTCTCGTATTACAAATCTTATTAGGGATTATCGCTGGTGTGGTGTTAGCGAGTTTTTCACCCGATAGCGCAAAAGATATCGCCTTCTTAGGCAGTTTATTCGTTGGAGCATTAAAAGCGATTGCTCCAATACTGGTATTTATCTTAGTAGCATCGTCGATTGCCAATCAAAAGAAAAATACGCAAACCAATATGCGCCCAATTGTGATCCTGTATTTATTGGGTACCTTTGCCGCGGCGTTAACTGCTGTGATTTTAAGCTCTATTTTCCCCACGACTTTAGTTTTGGTTGCTGGTGTGGAAGGTACAACTCCTCCACAAGGTATTGGTGAAGTGATCAATACCTTATTATTTAAATTGGTTGATAATCCAGTGAATGCGTTAATGACGGGCAACTATATTGGTATTCTTGCTTGGGGTGTGGGTTTAGGTTTAGCCTTACATCATGCTAGCGATTCGACTAAGCAAGTATTTGCCGACATGAGCCACGGCATTTCGCAAATGGTGCATTTCATTATTCGTTTAGCACCTATTGGTATCTTTGGTTTAGTTGCTGCGACGTTTGCTGAAACCGGTTTTGCCGCAATTGCGGGTTATGCGCAGTTATTGGCAGTGTTATTAGGTGCGATGGCCATTATTGCCTTAATCGTTAATCCTTTAATTGTTTACGTGAAGATTAAACGCAATCCCTATCCGTTGGTATTTCGTTGTTTGCGTGAAAGTGGCGTGACGGCATTTTTTACCCGCTCGAGTGCGGCGAATATTCCGGTGAATATGGCGCTGTGTGAAAAATTAAATCTGCATGAAGACACTTATTCAGTCTCTATTCCCTTAGGTGCCACCATCAATATGGGCGGCGCGGCGATCACTATTACGGTATTGACCTTAGCTGCGGCGCATACCTTAGGCATTCAAGTCGATTTACTCACCGCATTGTTATTGAGCGTTGTAGCCGCTATTTCGGCTTGCGGCGCCTCGGGTGTAGCGGGTGGTTCATTACTGTTGATCCCACTGGCTTGTAGCTTGTTTGGTATTTCTAATGATGTCGCCATGCAAGTAGTCGCTGTCGGCTTTATTATTGGTGTGGTTCAAGATGCTGCCGAAACCGCATTGAACAGCTCTACTGACGTTATCTTTACCGCTGCTGCTTGTGAAGCCGCTGAGAATAAAGCTAAACTGAGTTAACGAGTGCTGTTATTTGTATTGAAAAGTATTATGGAAGCAGTCACTTAGGTGGCTGCTTTTTTTATGGGAGTCGTTATGATCTTTTTTGATTTTAAAGTGCTAGATGCCGCAAAGCCTTGGTATGGAATAAATGACACTGTGATGGGCGGTTTGTCCCGCAGTAAGATGACGGTGTCACCTTTAGGCTATGGTGAGTTTAGTGGCCATGTGTCGCTGGCAAATGGCGGCGGGTTTGCTTCAGTGCGTTGTGAGTTTAGCCCTATAGATGTCAGTGGATTTACTGGGATCTATGTCGAACTCGATGGCGACCGACCTAAAGATTATAAAGTGAATCTAAAGGATGTCGACACACCCCAAAGCACGGTTTATCAAGCGCCTATGCCCGCGCCAAGCCATCAAACGTTTGGTGTGAGTGGCGCTAGAGTTTTGAATTGGCAGCGGATAGAAATTCCCTTTAGTGACTTCTTGCCCCAATGTCGGGGTAAACCGATTTCCCGAGTGGCAATAGATTTAAGCCAAGTCAGTAGTCTAGGGCTAGTTATTGGTGCCCAGCAGAGTGGTGATTTTTCTTTGAAAATCAAAGAAATTGGCTACTATTAGTGTTTATAGGTGGTTTCTTATCATGAGTTTGTTGCCCCTAATTGCTTGTTCCTTATTGCTATTGATGGTGTGGGTATCTCTAAGCTTCATTTAAGAAAAGAAAAGAAAAGAAAAGAAAAAGGATAAGGCAGAGGCACTTATCCTTATGGTGAACCGATCAAAATGATGAGTTTAGCGAAAGCCGCTGCTTAAGCGCCGACAATCCCTAAGGGTTTGGCCGTTTGCCATGCGCCGCGGGTAAAATCTGGGAAGGTGACTGAATTACTGCGGTCATTGAGTGAATGTTCACTTAAGATATTCACCACCGACCAAGACGCGCCATCGTACACATCCTGATCTAAGGCCTCGCCATTGCGCAGGCAATAAATCATGCGCCATAACATCACAAAATCCATGCCGCCGTGGCCGCCGTTAATCTCAGCCTCTTTGCCTATGCGTTGCCACAGAGGGTGATCATATTTGTCATACCACTTTTGCATGTCCATATCCCACTCGTGGTAACTTTGACCAAAGCCACCATTTTCGACGGCGATACGATTCGGGAAACCCGCAAACACGCCATTTGTCCCTTGGATTAAATTGTGGCGACTGTAAGGTCTTGGGCTCGTCGTGTCATGCTGCACCATGATGGTCCGGCCCTTAACGGTCTTAATCAGACTGGTATTGATATCCCCATTGATGTACTTGAGCTGATTACGCTCATGATCGGCGGGGAATTCACGTTTAGCATAGAGCGCACGGCCAAGAGCGGGCGAACTCATCGAGGTTAGATAATCAAATCTATCACCGCGGTTGATGTTCATATACTGGGAAACTGGCCCTAAACCGTGGGTCGGGTACAAGTTACCGTTGCGCTTGGTATGCCAATAAGTCCGCCATGAGCCCGTCTTATGGTCTATTTCCCTCATCTGCCAACGTAGCTCGTGGATATAAGCGGCTTCACCGTGGAGCAACTCACCAAACACACCTTGGCGTACCATGTTGAGAACCATAAGTTCTTCACGGCCGTAGTTAACGTTTTCCATCATCATGCAGTTTTTCTGAGTGCGTTCGGCGGTATCCACAATTTGCCAGCATTCCTCTACTGTGAGTGCTAACGGTACTTCGACAAAGGCATGTTTACCGCTTTCCATCGTCTCTATCGCCATAGGTGCGTGCCATTCCCATGGAGTAGAAATTATCACAATATCAATATCATCGCGGCTTAAGAGATCGTGATAGCTCAGGTCATTACCAGTATAGACAGCCGGTTTTGGCCGATTCTGTTTAACGATATGATCCACGGCTCTGTCCAGCACCGCTGGGTGAGTATCACAAATAGCTTTAAGTTCAACGCCTTCTAAATGACAGAATTGCTCGACATGGCTAAAGCCACGCTCGCCAACACCGATAAAGCCAACTCGAACCACGTCCATTTTGGGTACTATGAGTCCGATAACGGATTTACCCGCTTGCGGTTTAGGGGCGACACTACTGGCGTTGGCGTTGAGGGCAATATTTGCTGTGACGAGTCCGGCGGTAGCGGCACCCGCTGCCTTAAGAAAGTGACGACGATGAATGTTATGCATAGTGCTTCCTGCTTTATTTTTGTTTTGTAGGGATATTGAAATATCACTTGGTCTTATTTGTGCGGTAATTCACTTATGGGTTATATCAGAAACCCTATTAAAATTGGCAATAAAAGATGTAACAAGCTCCTATAAGTCCATTTGATATATGAAATGCGCACGTTATGGGGTTATGTAAAAATTTTAAAAAAAACAATTTCTTGAGTTATTTTTGTTGCGAGTTCATCAATATGATCAAACCAAACTAAAAAACGAAAGTGGGCAATATATGGAGCATATTCATACCAAAGGATTGAGTTCTAGATTTGTAGAAATAACGCTACACCCCCTTGTGCTTAACTCTTCAACAAGAGTCGTAGAAACTGGAAGAGATACAATTGTATCTAAATTGCTTGTTTGTGAGTGCTTTCTGTCAATACACGTGCGTGTTATTTCAAACATCTAAATCTAAAAATATTTAAAATTAAACACTTACAGGTTACCGTTTTAGGATAATTGGTCTGGAAAACGCGCATGCGTGTCTTTCTGATGGATTTTTGTATATGAAAAGCGGTAGAAAGCTGATAACTTCTAGTTAATACAGATAGTTAAGTGTGTGCGTTTTTATTTTTCTATGGACGCCAACGCTACGCTGCATTGGCGCTTTTTAGCTCAGCATTAGGGCCTTTTATGGGTGCATTTGAATATTCACAAGCCACTCTTCGGATCTTCGGGGATGATTTGATACCTGAAGACGTATCAAATTTACTTGGTGGTACAGCAACTAAAAGTAAAAAGAAAGGTGATGAAGATGTCAGCAAAACCAGTGGAAAAGTGCGGATTGCCAAAACGGGTAGCTGGCATTTTCAGGCTAAAAAGAGAGAGCCAGAAGACCTAAACGCGCAGATTGAAGCAATTTTATCCCAGCTAACAAGTGACTTAGCGATATGGGAAAAACTTTACCAAAGCTACAAAGTTGACATGTTCTGCGGCTTGTTTATGGGCAACTGGAATGATGGTTTGAGCTTGTCACCTGAAATCATGCTGGCACTTGGTCAACGTAGAATTGTTTTAAGTTTAGATGTTTATAGTGGGTCGGACGATTAAGATGGTTGTCGCCCCTAAAAACAAATGTTAAAGCCAGCAAAATTGCTGGCTGCGACCTCAACCCGCAGCACGACTTTGCGTGCTAAATTTGGGCGCTAGGCACTAAAACCTTACTTGTTTTTCATTAATTAAAGGAATAATAAATGACCCACCTAATTACTAAAGTGATGTTAACTGGACTCATAGTGGCATCAACTCATCTTCACGCTGAAAACTATGACTTCAAACCGGGTTTATGGGAAACCACTTGGAAATCCGAAATAGTAGAAATAGACGCACCTCCTGAAATGGAGAAAATGATGCGGAGCATGGCCAAAAGGCATGATTACACGGAAACTGAATGCATAAATGACATCGCCTCTGCACTTGATTTAGAGCCTGAAGAAAATGAAGGCGAAGAATGCCAAACCAACAGCAATTGGATCAGTGCTAACAAGATGGTGTTTGAAACATCATGCACTAGCCCTGATGGTGCATCTAAAGCAGTGGGTGAAATGCGTTTCAATGGGAAAACGTTCACTTCTAAGCTTGAAGTGACAACCTCTGAAGAGTCAATGAAAATCAAGTCGAAACTCGTTGGCAATGGAAAATATATTGGCGCTTGTGACTAAGTGCCATACAAACTCTTCAACTTGACGCATAACGGTTAGCAAGGATGTTATGAGGGCAGTTAGTAATATAGAGGGGATTTATTGGACTTTTGCTGACATTGCCAGTTGGTCTGTTTGGCTGCCGTTCTCATTTTATCGACGTCTATACAGCGCGGTGTTTTTATTCAGCTCGCTAGATAAGTCTTTTAGCTGCCTTTACTTTAGCGATAAGTAAATAGTGATAAAGATCGCGTTTTTATTTTTAGATTGAGCTACACTGCCGATTAATTAGTCAAAGGTATTTATCTTTTATATTTTAAACATTTAGCAAATTTAAATTAACCAAAAAATTACATTTGACGGGCGATTTGAAGTAATTTGCTGCTGTGGGGAGTAAAGAGTTAAATGGGTTCTATGCTTAATGTACTACCACAACTGACATTCACTTTAGGTGATTGGGTATTGCATAAGGATATCAGGATGTCTGGGATTGAAAAACGCCGTCGCCTTCATTGGCGGGAGACAGATATGCAAAATCGTGAAATTATAGGTCGTTGGTTAGATGGGCGTCCTTTATTGGGTGACAAAATTACCCTCTATAAAGAAGACGATAAATATTTTTTAGAAACTTGGTTTAGCGATGGCTGCCATAGTTTAGATGAAGTCTATATGACGCAAACTCCTGAGGGCCATAAGCTGGAAGATGTTGGCGGCAATTTCTTTGGTGAATTTTTTATCGTGACATCGTCGCAGCAATTACAATTTTGTAATGAGCAGGGCTGTTATTTCCAAGCAGAAAAATTAGCGGCTGATGTCGATTTTGGTCAAGGTATACGCGTCGCTTAAACGACGACAGTCGAATCTGTAAATAACTAAGGTCGCACGATAGCTAAGAGCTAAGTCGCGACCTTTTGCTTTTATGGAATTGTAGCGAGTGGCTTAAGTTATTCAGTAAATGGATGTTTACTGCTAAAAAACAGCGGTTTACCCGAATAGGGATGGGTCAAACTTAAGCTTTGTGCATGTAAACATAAACGCGGTTTGGCCTTGATAACCTCGGCATCACCATAAAACTCATCACCCAAAATCGCATGGCCTAGGGCAAGCATATGCACACGCAATTGATGGGTGCGGCCTGTTTCTGGCGAAAGCTCGACTAAGGTGCTGTTTTCTCGGCGCTCTAATACACGGTAGTGAGTGAGGGCGCTTTTGCCGCCAGTCTCTCCCGCCTGTAGCGTTTTTTGATAGGGCGGATGTTCAGTGTCTGGCACTATCGCGAGGTCAATAATCCCCTGATCTTGCAGCACATGTCCCATCACTTCGGCAATATAGACTTTCTTACTCTGTCTATCTTGAAACTGTGTTTTTAAATGCGACTCCGCTTTTTTATTACGGGCGAACACCATAATGCCCGAGGTCGCGCAGTCGAGCCTATGCACTAAAATCGTTTCTGGATAAAGGGCTTGTAAGCGGGTTAACGCGCAATCGAAGGTGTGAGCCGCTCGACCCGGATTAGATAATAATCCCGAAGGTTTATTGATTATAATCAGATCTCTATCTTTATAGCGTATGTCTAGCCAAGGAACTGCTGGGGGCTGGTAATCAAATATCTGCATCTTGTCCTCATTTTTGCGCGGCCATACTAGCAAAATTTACGCAGGCACACAGCATAATCTCATGCTTGCTTATTCTTAGAGGGGTGAGGGCAAATATTCTGTAGGTGTCTTACGGCTCCAAATACGGGTATAAGCCATCAGCTGCGGATAAAAAGTGCGGAACGCGGTTTCGATTTCTATCTGCATTTTATTGACGACTTTATGGGCATCTTTAAACAGTGCGGCTTGCGGATGCTGTTTGGCCACCTGTGCTAAGGCTTGTTGTAATCCTTTTTCGGTGGTGTAGCTGCCTAGCCAATCGGCGCTGCGCATTGTGGGCAAGAGTGTACATAATGCCTCTGGATGGTATGGATCAACGCCTTGCGTGGCGAAAGCATCTAACGCGTCATAGGCCTTGCTGCTGAATTCATCCAAGGGTTGGTGGTGATATTCTTCCCAATAGTAAGCTAAATAGTGATCGAAACTCACCGCCATGAGTTCTGCTGCTATGCTTCTTAAGGGCGCAGGGAAAGCTTCCATTAATTCAATCGTCAATTCATGGCTGGCGCAGAGGGTATTAATCTCTTGGTTTAGCCATAAAGCTTGGCGTAACTCCATTGGGGCTTGCGCAATTGGCGCTTGAATATAGTTACCTGCTACGTTGGCAGCAAGGTGGGTTTTACTGATGTCGGCGAGATGTAAGTGTGTAAGAAAGTTCATTATTTGTGCTTGGTTAACCACGTCGGTTCACGGTATCATGCACAAGCGCGCTTAGGAAAGCGCCGAAGCTAAAAATGCAGTATTTTTTCACTTTTTATTGATAATAACATTTGATTCGCCGTGAATAATTATGGCTGACTTCAACGTTGACATAGTAATCGATAAGGGAAAGTGAAATAAAATCAATAACCTTTTTTAGGATCATGGATGATGTGGAACTGGTTCACCAAAATGCTTGGTAAAGACGAGCAGCAGAAGCGCAAAAAAGTGCTAATAGAAATCCCCTTTGAACAACACCGTTTCAGCATGGATGACTTTAGTCGCTCGCGGCTAAAATTCGATGCCGATGATAATCAGCCCCAAGATGGCATCAATCCAGTGGAACCCGAGCAAGAAGTGGACACTGGCAATAAGTAATCTTGATCTTATTGGCCTCTAACCATAGACTAGCCGCCGTTCTAAGCTATCTAGAGGCCAATATGCGCGTTGCAGACTTTTCTTTCGATCTCCCCGATGAGCTGATCGCTCGTTATCCTATGGCGCAGCGTAATGCATCCCGTCTGTTAACCTTAGACGGCAACTCTGGCGCGTTAGGCGACAAACAGTTTACCGATTTGCTGGGGATGATTAATCCCGGTGATTTAATGGTGTTCAACAATACCCGAGTGATCCCCGCGCGCATGTTTGGTCAAAAGGCCAGTGGTGGCAAGTTAGAAATTTTAGTTGAGCGTATGCTCGATGATAAGTGCATCCTCGCCCATGTTCGCAGCTCTAAATCCCCGAAAGTGGATTCGTTAATCCATCTCGACGGTGGCTATCAAATGAAGATGGTCGCCCGCCACGATACCTTGTTTGAACTTGAGTTGTTATCAGAGTTAACCATCTTAGAAGTGCTTGAAGCAGTAGGGCACATGCCTTTGCCTCCTTATATCGATAGACCCGATGAAGATGCCGACAAAGAGCGCTATCAAACTGTGTATAACCAAAACCCTGGTGCAGTTGCCGCGCCAACGGCGGGTTTGCATTTTGACGATGCCATGCTCGATGCATTAAAAGCCAAGGGCGTGAATGTCGCGTTTGTGACCTTGCATGTGGGCGCGGGAACATTTCAGCCAGTGCGTGTCGATACTATTCTTGAACACAAGATGCATTCCGAGTGGGCGAATGTGCCGCAGGATGTGGTTGATTTAATCGCGCAAACCAAAGCTGCGGGTAAACGTGTGGTGGCCGTAGGGACGACGTCAGTGCGCTCTTTAGAAAGTGCGGCACGCGCAAGCCTTGGCGAGCTCAAAGCTTTTAGCGGCGATACCGATATCTTTATTTACCCAGGTTATGAATTCCAAGTGGTCGATGCTATGGTGACAAATTTTCATCTACCTGAATCAACTTTGATCATGTTAGTTAGTGCTTTTGCTGGTTTTGATCATGTTATGGCGGCGTATCAACATGCTATCACGCAAAAATATCGCTTCTTTAGCTATGGCGATGCGATGTTTGTGACGAAAAAAGCCCACTAGACCAAGATTTTGTTTTAAAATAGCCGCCCAAAGTGAGATGGTGCGGCAATTTTTTTCGTTAAAAGATTGAACCTTTTAACGCTGTCCCCATCTCTATTGTTAATCAAAATGGCATTAGCCATTAAAAATGTAGTCAGACTGTTTATCTGGCGAGGTGAATTATGAAATTTGAATTAGACACTACCGACGGGCGTGCGCGCCGTGGTCGGTTAATTTTTGATCGTGGCACAGTAGAAACCCCCGCTTTTATGCCGGTAGGAACCTACGGCACAGTGAAAGGCATGACACCAGAAGAAGTACGTGCCACTGGCGCGGATATTTTGCTCGGTAACACTTTCCATTTATGGTTGCGCCCAGGCGAAGAGATCATGCGTAAGCACGGTGACTTGCATGACTTTATGAACTGGCAGCGTCCTATTTTAACGGACTCGGGCGGTTTCCAAGTGTTTAGTCTTGGCGATATACGTAAGATCACCGAAGAAGGTGTGCATTTCCGTTCGCCCATTAATGGTGAAAAAATCTTCTTAGATCCTGAAAAATCAATGCAAATTCAAGATGCATTGGGCAGTGATGTGGTGATGATTTTTGACGAATGTACGCCATATCCCGCAACTGAAGATGAAGCGCGCAAGTCAATGCAGATGTCTTTGCGTTGGGCGAGACGTTCGCGTGATGAATTTGACCGTTTAGAGAACCCTAACTCACTCTTCGGTATTATTCAGGGCGGTGTGTATGAAGATTTACGCGACGAAAGCTTAAAAGGCTTAGTCGATATTGGTTTCGACGGTTATGCCGTCGGTGGTTTGGCCGTCGGTGAGCCTAAAGCAGATATGCATCGCATTCTTGAGCATATTTGCCCGCAAATTCCTGCAGACAAACCTCGCTATCTGATGGGGGTCGGTAAACCAGAAGATTTAGTTGAAGGTGTACGTCGTGGTGTTGACATGTTTGACTGTGTGATGCCAACCCGTAATGCCCGCAACGGTCATCTGTTTACGAGTGAAGGTGTGATCAAAATACGCAATGCGCGTCATAGAGATGACACGTCACCACTTGATACTAAGTGTGATTGTTATACCTGTAAAAATTATTCACGGGCGTATCTTTACCACTTAGATCGTTGTAATGAGATTCTGGGTGCGCGTTTAAACACCATTCACAACTTGAGATACTATCAAATGTTAATGGAAGGTTTGCGCGGTGCGATTGAGACGGGTACATTAGACGCCTTTGTGGCGGACTTCTATACCAGTCAAGGTCGCGAAGTACCAGAGTTAGTCGATTGATTTTTTGCTAATAAGAAGAGAAAAACTATGTTTATTTCAAATGCATATGCAAGCGCTGCTGGCGCACCACAAGGTGGCGGCACGATGGAACTGATTTTCATGCTGGCGATTTTCGGCCTGATTTTCTATTTCATGATTTTCCGTCCGCAATCAAAACGCGTTAAAGAGCACAAAAATCTGATGTCTTCATTAGGCAAAGGCGATGAAGTGTTAACCAGTGGTGGGATTTTAGGCAAGATTGCAAAAATCAGCGACGAAAGCGATTACGTGTTACTGAGCTTGAACGACACAACACAAATCACGATCAAAAAAGACTATATTGCAGCTGTATTGCCTAAGGGCTCTATCCAGTCGTTGTAAGCCAAGAGGGCTCAGGCGTGTTAAATAAATACCCAATGTGGAAAAACATTATGGTGATGCTCGTCATCGCCATAGGTTGTTTCTATGCCGTACCTAACCTTTTTGGTGAAGATCACGCGGTGCAAGTGGTGGCGACTCGAGGTGCTGAAGTAACAGCATCTACCCAAGCCAGTGTGAACGAGCTGTTAGCCAGTAAGAGCATTGCGGTAAAGCGCTCTGAGCTTGAAAAAGGTCAGTTGTTGGTCCGTTTGCAAAATGCGGATCAACAGCTACTGGCTAAAGAACTGATTGCTGACAGCTTAGGTGATAAGTTTACTGTGGCACTTAACTTAGCGCCTGCGACGCCTAAGTGGCTCGAGTCCATGGGCGGTAGCCCAATGAAGCTTGGTCTTGACCTTCGCGGTGGTGTGCATTTCCTCATGGAAGTGGACATGGGCGAAGCGATTCGTAAGATGGAAGAAGCTAAAGTCGCTGATTTCCGTTCACAATTACGTGAAGAAACCATTCGTTATGCTGGTATTCGTGTTAATGCCACTGGAATTGAAATCAAGTTCCGTGATGCTGAAAACTTAGCGACTGCCGAGCGTTTTCTTAAGACTCGCAATCAAGATATGGTGTTCACCGATGCTAGCCGTGGCGAAGATTTCGCGCTGCAAGCTGTGATGAGTGAAGCTTATCTAAAGCAGATTAAAGAAGAAGCACTGCAACAAAACATTACTACCATTCGTAACCGTGTTAACGAGTTAGGTGTGGCTGAGCCTGTAGTACAACGTCAAGGCGCCGAGCGCATTATCGTTGAGCTGCCAGGTGTGCAAGATACGGCTCGTGCTAAGGAAATCTTAGGTGCAACCGCATCAATTGAATTCCACATGGTGGATGACAAAGCCGATCCGAATGCTGCGCAATCAGGCCGTGTACCTGCGGGTTCTGAAGTGTATCAGCGCCGCGAAGGTGGCACTGTGATATTGAAGAAAGAAGTGATGTTGACGGGTGATCATATCACTGGCGCACAACCTAGCTTTGACCAGTACAGTCGTCCTCAGGTCAGTATCAACCTCGACGCTAAAGGCGGTACCATTTTCTCTGACGTGACCAAAGACAACATAGGCAAGCCTATGGCGACTTTGTTCATCGAGTATAAAGACAGTGGTGAACGCAATGCCGATGGCAGCGTTAAGATGCTGAAAATTGAAGAAGTAATTTCGGTTGCTACTATTCAAGCACGTTTAGGCCGTAACTTTGTGATCACTGGCTTAAGTCATGGTGAAGCACAAAACCTTGCGCTATTACTGCGTGCGGGTGCCTTGATTGCTCCTGTATCAATTGTTGAAGAACGTACCATTGGTCCAAGCTTAGGTGCTGAAAACATTCAAAGCGGTGTGCAAGCTATGGTATGGGGTATGGCAGTTGTCTTACTCTTTATGTTGGTTTACTACCGTAGCTTTGGGCTTATTGCTAACCTGGCTTTAACCGCAAACTTAGTCATGGTCGTGGGCGTTATGTCTATGATCCCTGGCGCTGTGTTAACCCTACCCGGTATTGCCGGTATGGTGTTGACGGTCGGTATGGCGGTTGACGGCAACGTGCTGATTTATGAGCGTATTCGTGAAGAGCTTCGTGCAGGACGTAGCGTACAGCAGGCAATCCATGAAGGTTATGGTAATGCTTTCTCAACTATCGCCGATGCGAACATCACCACCTTCATCACTGCGCTCATTTTGTTTGCCGTAGGTACTGGTGCGATTAAAGGCTTCGCTGTGACCTTAATGATAGGTATTGCGACTTCTATGTTTACCGCCATCGTGGGTACTCGCTCAATCGTTAACGCGATTTGGGGTGGTAAGCGCGTGAAGACTCTGTCTATCTAAGGGGAAGTGACAATGATTGAAGTTTTATCCTTAAAACATACAGTAAACTTCCTCCGCCATGCACTGCCTATTAGCATTATGTCGGCAGTGTTAGTGCTGGGCTCGCTGGTATCGCTCGCAACTAATGGCGTTAACTGGGGTCTTGATTTCACTGGCGGTACTGTTGTTGAAATGGAGTTTACTCAGCCGGTTGATTTGAATGCGCTGCGTGTGCAACTGACGACGCCAGATTCCGAAGGTGCGATCGTGCAAAACTTCGGTTCTAGCCGTGACGTACTTGTACGTTTACAGGTGAAAGAAGGCGTTAAGAGTGATGTGCAGGTTAAGTCTATCATGGAAGCCGCGCAGAAAGTTGACCCACAAGTGCAGCAGAAGCGTGTTGAGTTTGTTGGCCCACAAGTGGGTAAAGAACTGGCAGAGCAAGGTGCATTGGCGGTATTAGTTGCGCTGATTTGTATCATGATCTATGTGTCGTTTCGTTTCGAATGGCGCTTAGCGTTTGGTTCTGTAGCGGCACTGGCGCACGATGTCATCGTGACCTTAGGGGTGTTTTCGTTATTTCAATTGGAATTTGACTTGACCGTATTGGCGGGCTTGTTGACTGTGGTGGGTTACTCACTTAACGATACTATCGTGGTATTTGACCGTATCCGTGAGAACTTCCTTAAGCTGCGTAAGAGCGATCCTGAAGAAATAGTTAACATTTCAATCAGTCAAACTATGAGCCGTACCATTATTACAACGGGCACGACTTTGGTGACTGTTGTGGCCTTGTTCCTTAAGGGCGGCACTATGATCCATGGCTTTGCGACTGCATTGCTGTTGGGGATTTTTGTGGGTACTTATTCCTCTATCTATGTGGCGAGCTTCTTGGCCGTTAAACTGGGTATCAATCGTGAACACATGATGCCAGTTGAGATTGAGAAAGAAGGCGCAGATCAACCTCCTATGATGCCTTAAAGGTTAATTTGGAGTTAAAAAGCCACCGACGAGGTGGCTTTTTTTGCATCAATTTTTTGAGGCGTATCTGACATTCTGCTAGCAAACTCACAAAGTTATAGTCAGTTATGCTGTAAAAAGTGAATGTTAATTTATTTAACAACTGATGTAAAAATCAGCGCTCGACAGCCTCGGCTATTTAGCAGTAGGATGTCGGCAACCCATATTCTAGAGAGTTGTAGCCGTAGGATGTCGCATGGAAGAACGTAAAGTGTTAGTTGCTGGTGGTAATTTATTGCAGGCCCACACATGGAAAGGTTTATTGGAGGCCTGTGGCATTCATGTTGAACTCAGAGGTGAAGCGTTATTAGGCGGCATTGGTGAACTCCCTACTGGGATGCAAAACGTCGAGTTATGGGTAGGTGAGTCCCAATACGCGTCGGCACAAGTTCAATTGAATGCGTTGGATGTTGAAAGTCCGCAATGGCAGTGTGTGCAATGCCATGAGACTAATGAAGGCAGTTTTGAGCTTTGCTGGCAATGTAGCTCAGAGCGCAGCGAGAGCCACAACTAGTCTTTCACTGGCAACTTTCTCAGCTTTGCGGTGAGGCTGAAAGATTGCGTCTGCAGGATGAGAAGATTACACTTTGCTGATAAGCTGACATTCATTATGTCATTCAATATCTTATCTAGGAGTTAGTGATGCAGCATCCCAATGCATTTTCCGCCCTTGTTGACGCTATTCTGCCTAATATCACCGAAGTGACAATCGAAGCTTATCAGGCCGATGACCGCTGGCACCTTGTTGATGTGCGTGAGGATCGTGAGTGGCTGCAAGATCATTTACCCCAAGCGAAACATTTAAGCCGGGGTATTTTAGAGCGTGATATCGAAGCGCGTTTCCCCGATAAAAATACACCCATATTACTCTACTGCGCGGGTGGTGCGCGCTCCGCCTTGGCTGCCCATAATCTGCAACTTATGGGTTACACCCACGTTGCATCTATGATTGGTGGCTATAAGGGCTGGGTACAGCGTCAACTGCCAGTCGTGCAGGACTAAGCGTTCAGGATCTCATCTAATGCAATATTTTCCCTTGTTTGTCGATACGGTTAATTTGAATGTTCTACTGGTGGGGGCGGGCGATGTGGCGAGCCGTAAGTTAGCACTGCTGACACGTACTGAAGCCAATATCCACGTGGTAGCGCCAGAGGTGAACCCTGAAGTGCAACGTTATGCAGATGCTGGCCGCATTTTGTTATCCCAGCGTGAAGTTGTCCATGCCGACGTTCAAAATTATGATTTGGTGTATTTAGCTACGGCAAACGACAGTCTTAATGCAGAGTTAGCGACCTTAGCTACCGCGCGTGGTATCTGGGTTAATGCCGTTGATAATCCGGCCTTTTGCCGCTTTATCACTCCTTCTATTGTTGATCGAGGTCGTTTAGTGGTCGCGATCAGCACTGCGGGCGCTGCACCGGTATTTGCACGCACGATTCGCTCGCGTTTAGAATCTAGCCTACCGCAGTCACTCAAACCGTTATTCGATTTTGTCGCTGATAGACGCGTCGAAGTACAAGATAAACTCGATTCAACCTCGAAACGCCGCTTATTTTGGGAGCGTTTTTTCGATACCAATGGCGACCGTTTCGATAGTCGTACCACTGAGCATTACCATAATGCGTTTAATAACTTAGTCAGCCGCGGCGAAATCCTTTTGTTGGATGATACAACCTCTGTGGACTTACTGCCGCTCGCCGCCATGCCGCTATTGCAGCGCCTCGATTGTATATACAGCCAAGGTGATTTAAGCGTTGAACTCGCTGAACTTGTTCGCCGCGACGCAGATCGCGGTTTTTTACCCGCTTTCAGTGAGTTGAGTCAACAGTATGAGCTGGGTACGCGCATGCTACTGGTAGCGGATACGCAAAAAATCAGCTTGTTGAAAGCCCATTTCCCCATGGCTAAACATCTGCGACCCGGTGCGATTTAATTTCTTACCGATTCAGCCTTGGGTTCGATTTAACCTTTTGTTCGATTGCACTTTATGTTCGATTTCATGGGCGTATTCTATTGTTCGTTTGAGCTAATGCCGAGTCTCAGGTAGACTCGGCAGCCTTATTTTAGGATTTCGCTGTTTCAGGATTTCACTCTGCATTTAGGATGACTATGGCCCTCAAGGCGACCGTGTTTAAAGTCAATTTACAGATAGCCGATATGGATCGGAATTATTACCAAGACCATCAATTGACGCTTGCACAGCATCCTTCCGAAACCGATGGCCGCATGATGGTGCGTTTACTCGCGTTTATTGTGAATGCCAGCGAAACTTTAAGTTTTAGTAAAGGTCTGTGCGTCGATGACGAGCCAGAGCTATGGGACAAAACCCTATCCGGTGAAATTGAGTTGTGGGTTGAGTTTGGTCAGGCCGATGAAAAATGGCTGCGAAAGGCCAGCGGCCGTGCCAAAGTCGTGCAGCTCTTTACCTATGGTGGCCGCAGTGTACCGATTTGGTGGAAACAGAATCAGCAGGCGTTAGAGCGTTATCAGAATTTAAAAGTGTGGAATATTGCCGAAGAGTCCGTCACGGCGATGGAAGCCTTTGTTGGGCGCAATATGGCATTGCAAGTTTCGATTAGTGAAGGCCAAATTTGGTTATCGGATAATGAAACCAGCGTGTTGATTGAGCCTGAAATTCTCAAAGATATTGAATAACATGTTTTGTAAAAAAAGAGCCTGCAATTGCAGGCTCTTTCCGTTTATCACTTTTAAGTATCAGTAAGAGTATCGATTTTGATTTATTTGAAGCTCAGTTCCCAGCTATCGATATAACCAACATCACCACGGCCACTGTCTACGGCTTTTAACTTCCATACGCCGTTCGAATTAGCACCTGTCATATCTGCGGTATAGCTCTTATTGATATTGTCTGCACCAAGACCTGTGTTGTTATGCAGGGTAACCGTTTTTCCTGAAGGGCTGATCAGCTGCACTTTTAAGTCACCAATGTAAGGGTGGACTATGTTCACGACTGCAGTCACAGTACCTGAATCACCTGTGCGAGTAACCGTGATTGGGCTAGTGATCCCCGCCGCTTTGTTATCAGGAATATTATAGTTATCAGTATTGGTATAGCTCGTTGGCGTACCGCCGCCATTAGACGCTGTGTAGTTCGCCGTTAACGACACACCAGTGAAAGCCGAATCGCCTTTCACCATGGCATAGTAAGTGCCTGATTGTACGTTGGTGATTGGACAAGACTCACTATTGCCACTTTTATACGGACGGCAATCGTAATTAGTGGTGGTTGGCGCCGCGCCATATTGCACATACAAGTCCGCATCACCTGTGCCACCGTTCATCACAAAGCCTAGGTTAGTTGCACCTGCTGGAACTTCAAATGAAAAATGTAATTCTTCACCTGTTGCGCCTGCTAAACCTGTTTTCGCCACACCGTTCACGAGAACACTATCGCCCGGTTCGGTTGGATCGACAGGACCCGTTGGACCAGTACAAGATGCGTCTAGGAAGGCTTTTGCTGCAACTGCATTAACTAAACCATAGCCATAGTAGTTGTCACGACCCGCAGTACCAAGATCTTCTGCAGTCATTTTCAATGCGTTACGGACTTGCACCGCACTACATTCTGGGTGGTAGCTCCACACTAAGGTCGCAACACCTGACACATGCGGTGTCGCCATTGATGTACCGTTGTAGTACTCGTAATCTTTATTGCCTTGGTTGCTGACAGTGACTGTGGCGCCCAGTTGATTGCGCAATGCTAAGCCTGTTGCACGATCAACAGATACAGAAACCATATTGATTTCGTTGTTAGCATCGACAAGGAAGGGGTTTTGTAAGCCGGGTAATGCCGCGTTACTGTAAACAATCGTCGCACTGGCCCCCGCATTCTTACAGGCTTTAGCTGCGTTAATTTCAGGGTAGCTAGTGCCTTGATTACCAACACGTTCCACTAAACAAATCTTATTGGTCATGTTGCCGCAGTTGAAGCTTGTGCCGCTAACGGTACATTCTGCCAAAGTTGCAGTGCTGGTACCGTTAAATGGTGCGGGGACATAGCTGCCACCAGAGGATATCAGGCGATTGTGCGGCACGACACCTGAGTCAAAGTAAGACTGATTGCCGATAGTGATATCGGCTAAACGGCCTTCGCCACGGGTAACAGTCGATAGAACGGCTTCACCAGGGCCTGATATTTCCACTTGGTTGGTGTATTGGGAGAATGCTGAGTGGTCTTTATGGCTATCCACAGAGGCGACAGACATGACGCCATCGTAGGATGCTGGGTAGCTGTGAGTGCTATTCCCATCGTTACCCGCAGCAGCAATCAGGAGAACACCATTATTATAGTGGGCGGCCAGAGCGTTACGTTCAGTGGTGCTAGAACCTGAACCACCTAAACTCATAGTGACAACATTGGCGCCGTTGGTGACACAAGTGTCTACGGCAGCGACTAAGGATGAAGAGTAGCCCCAGCCAGATTCATTAAACACTTTGATCACATGAATATTGGCATTTTGATTTGGCATAACGCCGATCACGCCATCATTGTTGGCTATCGCCGCAATCGTCCCCGCAACGTGGGTACCGTGGGCGTTATTATTGCCCGGCTCAAACCAGTTACCCGTGCCTGAGTTATTGGTCCCTGTGACATTGTTGCCACCTAAGTCGCTGTGACTACGGTCGTAGCCTGAGTCGATAATACAAATAGTGCGGTTGCCCGCTTGGCTGTCGCTTAGCTGGGTTGCTCCTACAAAAGTTTGGCCCCAAGGCGTACTTTCACTTAGAAAGCGGCGTGGCATATCTTCTTCGACATATTCCACATCAGCACGGGTTTTTAAGGCATTGATCCCTTTGGCATCGAGTTTCACCGAGTAGCTGTTACTGCGGCCGATACGCTTCATTTCCTTCGCTTGTACTTTATTTAATGCGGTATGTTGGGCACTGATTTCAGCCATTTGTGGCTGATAATTCATTGTGGTTGGTAGCGTATCTGTTGTCGCGTCATTGAGTGATTGCAGATCACTCGTTGATTGCACACTATTGGCTGACATGATGGCCGCGGCATCAGTGTTTTTAAACTTCACAATGTAACGCTTTGGCAGTGGGGAGGTTTGTGCTTGTAATGCTGTGGCAAAACCTGGGGCTTGTGGTGCTGCTTGTACACCGGCTGAGATCGCAATAGCTAAGCTTGAAAGGCTTAACGCTATTTTAGTGGTTCTGTTGATTGTCATGTTCTTCTTCCATGGTCAATTTAGTGTTAATCATTATTATTTTATGTTTCATAAGAATAACTACGACTCAGATGCTACTCGGTTAGTGAATTTATCTGCGACCACAGGATTTGTAAATATTTTGTTAACAGCATGGCGGTTGGTAAGTGTTTAGATTTAATAGGCATTTATAATGCATATAAATTCAACTTGTAACTAGTTGTAACCAAGTTTTATTAAAATATTTGTTTTTTTATGTGATAAACGTGAATAAGTGAATACGAATTTACTACTTCATATACGGGTTTTTGATTGATTTTACCGTTATCAATGCATTGAAATTTATATATATATTTTTTTGTAATTAAAAATAACAAAAACAAACTTTAAGTTTTCATCATAATGAGAAGATTTTCTCAAGTGATTGATTATGCGAAATTGTTGCAAAAGGCTGTCAATAGGGTGGCGGTTGCCAATTGATTGACTTTACTTAGGCTGTTTGGGAATACGGGGGTTACTTATTTTATAGAACTACTAAAAAATCCTGTGCTCTTTCGTCCACAATGAATCTGATAAAAACTTATTAATCCACCCCTGCTTAATTTCGATATTCTATTTAGACAATAAAAAAGCGCCCTAGGGCGCTTTTAGCCGTTAAACCTTGAATGACTAGAGTTAGGTGACAGTATTTAAGTGATTTATCCTTACTTTCCCACACTAGAGCCAATTTGATGGTAGTAAATTACTTAGCGGGTGTTTTTTGTGCCTCAACTAAGCTAGAGTAACCGCCACCATTATAGGTTTGGGTGTATCCGGCAGCGACTAAGGCTTCGGTCGCAATACTGCTACGACGGCCGCTGCGGCAATACAAGACGACGGGAGCATCTTTGGCGATGCCACGCTTAGCAAACTCCTCTGTCACTTGCTCAAAGGGAATATTGACCGCATTCGCTAAATGACCTTCGGCAAATTCTTCAGGCGTTCTAACATCGAGCACCATAGCGCCTGCGGCAATTTTATCCCATGCGATTGCAGGATCTTGGTCGGCGGCGCTGGCTATCATGGGCATTAGCAGCAGTGGCATGAGTACCAGTGATTGCAAGCTTAATAGGGCTAAGCGCATTAGACTTTGGCCACTGGTTACGAGGTTGTGGGTCACTTTATCTCTCCTTGACGGCTTTTCGGCACGCTTGTATTAGTCAAGCGTGTACTTGCTCACCTATCTCTTATCTCTTATCTCTTATCTTAACTCTTAAGTAGTGACTGTATGTGGCTTAGCTTTGTTTAGCAATTTCAGCCTCTGATTTTACACCCAATTTTCGTAAAACCATGGCGGCAGGACAAAAACCGGTAAAAGCACTTTGGAATAGGTTAGCGCCAACAAATGCGGTTAACCACAGAAAGTTGTGGTGCACATAGGCGGTTAACACCAGTGACAGTAACACCATCAATCCGGCAAAAGCCATAATACTGCGTTCTAATGACATACCTTACTCCTTGAAGCCATCTTGGTGATGGCCTTTGTTGTGGTTAGTTTTGTGTTTGTATCTGAACAGTATTCATACGGTTTTTCATGGCCGTGTAGTACAGCACAGGGATGACAACTAAGGTCAGTATGGTCGAGATAAAAATACCAAAGATCAGACTGATCGCTAAGCCATTGAAAATCGGATCATCAAGAATAAACAATGCCCCTATCATGGCTGCAAATGCAGTCAGCATGATAGGTTTAGCTCGCACGGCGCCAGAGTGGATCACTGCCCGCTCAAAGGGCACGCCGGATGCGGTTTCTTGATTAATAAAATCGACCAATAATATCGAGTTACGCACAATAATCCCCGCCAGCGCTATCATGCCTATCATGGACGTCGCGGTGAATTGTGCTCCGAGCAGGGCATGTCCAGGCATTACGCCAATCACAGTCAGTGGAATTGGCGCCATGATGATAAGCGGCACCAGATACGATCTAAACTGCGCGACCACCAATAAATAAATCGCAATCATACCGACCGCATAGGCGATACCCATGTCTCTAAAGGTTTCGTAGGTGATCTTCCATTCGCCATCCCAGAGCACGGCGACTGAGTCTAACCCTGTGGGTTGGTGAATATAATGCTGATCAAACCCTAAGCCATCGACGCCATCGATTTTGCCCGCCATATCGAACATGCCGTAGAGCGGGCTGTCCAGTGGTCCCGACATATCGGCGACAACCATGATCATAGGGATCATATTCTTATGGATAATCGGTGCATCGATTTTGCCGCGTTTGATGGTTACCAGCTCAGACACAGGCACGGATTGCCCCGTTTGGCTCAGTAACTTCATATTCAGCACTTGATCTAAATCGACTTTCGCGCCTTCGTTTAATTGCAGGCGGATCGGTATCGGTTGTTTTTGCTGGGCTTGATGTAAATAACTCACATCTTTGCCGCCAACGGAGGTGGCAATCAAGTCGACAATATTGCTGTAGGGCACGGCCATCAGGCTGGCTTTACTGCGGTCGATCATCACTTGCCATTTTTGCTGGGCAGCGGGCAAGAAAATATCGATATCGACCACATCTTTGGTTTCATGGAACAGCGCCTGCATCTCGTAAGCGGCTTGCTCGCGGATTGCGGGGCTTGGGCCATACACTTCAGCAACCAGCGGCGACCACACCGGCGGCCCAGGTGGCACTTCAACCACTTTGATATTGGCTTGATATTGCTCGCCAATTTGCTGCAGTTCGTCTCGCACCGATACCGCTATGCTGTGGCTGTCGCGCTTGCGGTGTTTCTTATCCACTAGGTTCACTTGGATGTCGCCAAGCTCTTGGCTGTGACGCAGGAAATAGTGGCGCACTAAGCCGTTAAAGTTCATTGGCGCGTTAGTGCCCGCATACAATTGCAGATGCTCGACCTCAGGGACGGTTGTTAGGTAGCGACTCAAATCCTGCAATACTCTTTGTGTTTGCTCTACGGGAGTGCCTTCTGGCATGTCCACCATCACTTGAAACTCTGACTTATTATCGAAGGGCAGCATTTTAAGCACCACGAGCTGACCCACGGGGAGCGCGACGGCGATGCCGATTAACACAAATACGCCGGCAGCCAGTCCCACTCTTGCCTTACGGGCATTTTTACCCAGCAGGAAAGGACCAATTAAGTGAGTAAAGAGGCGCACCATCTTAGTTTCAGCTTCATCCTCGTGCGAGGCTTGGGCAGTATCGTGTTGGTCATTATGTTTCAGCAGTTTATGACTGAGCCAAGGAGTGACCACAAATGCCACAACGAGGGAAATTAACATGCCCATACTGGCGTTGATGGGGATCGGGCTCATGTAAGGCCCCATTAAGCCCGATACAAAAGCCATCGGCAGCAAGGCTGCGATAACTGTAAATGTCGCCAGAATCGTCGGGCCACCGACTTCATCGACCGCCACAGGAATAAGCTCGCTGAAGGAATTTTTGCCGAGCGCCATATGCCGGTGGATGTTTTCTACTACGACTATGGCATCGTCGACCAAGATGCCGATGGAGAAAATCAAGGCGAACAAGGACACGCGGTTTAAGGTAAATCCCCACGCCCAAGAGGCGAAAAGGGTGATCGCTAGCGTGATAATAATGGCCACGCCCACGACTAAGGATTCGCGTGCGCCCATGGTTAAAAAGACCAGCACGACTACGGCGCTGGTGGCAAAAATCAGTTTTAAAATAAGGGTGTTAGATTTATCCGCCGCGGTTTCGCCATAGTTACGTGACACTGTGACTTCGACATTTGCCGGGATCAACACATTGTCGACTTTAGCTATCCGCTCAATCACACTGTCGGCGATATCGACGGCATTTTGGCCTGCTTGTTTACCAATTGCGATTGTGACGGCGGGATAAATGTCGGTTTTATCTGCGTGCCAAACGCTCTGTTTAGGGATATCACTTTTTAAGCTGATTTCAGCAATATCCGCCAAATAAATCGGAATATTTTTGCCTTGTTTATCTTGATAGACACTGACGACTAATTGCTTGAGATCGTCGATGGATTGTAAAAACTGCCCAGCTTGGACCTTTATCTCTTGATTGCCTTGCACTAAGGATGCAGGCATAGAGACCATATTATTGTCATTCAGGCTTTGTCTTAACTTATCGTAGGTCAGATTAAAGCTGTTCATCTTGGCGGGATCGATACGTATGTTGGCCACCATATCGTGCTGGCCAACGGTATCGATTTCGCGAGTGCCGTGAATACGCTTAATTTCGGTTTCTAATCCAAGGGCGACATGGGTTAGCTGCTCAGCAGACACTTGCCTGTCCTTTGACCATAAGGTCAAACTGACAATGGGCACATCATCGATGCCGCGGGGTTTAATTAGCGGATCGCCCACGCCAGCGCCCCTTGGCAATTTATCCATATTGGAATAAATCTGGTTGTATAGGCTGACGATGGCATCATTGCGCGCAACGCCGACCTTAAAGATGACGATGATCAGCGCGCCATCGGGTTGGGAGAACGAGTACAGAGTATCTATGCCTTTGATTTCGGAGATCACTTGTTCCGCTGGCAGGGTGACTAAGTTTTCAACTTCCGTGGGTGTCGCACCGGGAAAAGGGATAAACACATCGGCAAAGGTGACATCAATTTGTGGCTCTTCTTCTTTTGGTGTCACCAAAATGGCGAATAAGCCAAGTAAGAGCCCGAGAAGTGCTAATAGCGGCGTGATGGCGCTATTTTGAAAGGCAGCGGCAATTCGTCCGGAAATCCCAAGTGTGGTTTGTGGTACTGGAGCATGTTTCATAAAACAACCTCGACAAAGCTTAAGTCGCTAGGGAATTTATTGCTTCTTGCTGAGCAACACTTGGTAGGCATCAACGGCCACCTTGTCACCCGACTTAAGGCCCGCAAGCACTTCTACTTCGCCATCTAAGGGCTCAGTGACACGGACTTGGGTCAGTACAAAGGCTTCGCCTTGTTTAAGGTAAACACTGCTCAGTTCGTTCATTGTGAGCAGTGCAGAGGTGGGCAGTTGGATTTTTTCCCGATCGCCATTTTTAAAGGAAGCTTTTGCCCAAGTACCGGGTTGAAGATTGGCTTCATTTTCTGGCAGATTAATTCGCACTTGATAACTGTGGCTGACGGGATCGGCGAAACTGAAAATCGTGAGGTCGGTTGAGGTGAACTCGCGCCCATTACTTAAACGGACGAGAAATTCGGGGGAATTTTTAAGTTGGTTAATGTAACGCTGTGGCACTTGAGTAATGGCGCGCATTTGACTCGCGGAAAACCCTGAAAGTAGTGCTTGTCCTGGGCTTACGGTTTCGCCAAGTTCGACAAAACGCTCAGTGACTATGCCACTAAAAGGCGCTGAAACGACAGTGTATTTTAAGGATTCGTTGGCTTTGATGACACGGGCTTGTGCTGCACTGACGGCTTGTTCTGTTGCTTTAGCATTGGCGGTGGCTTCATCCATCGCGCCCTTAGAAATCGCGCCTTGGGGAAATAGCTCTTTATAACGTTTGTATTGTGCCTGAGCTTCGACATTTAAAGCCTTCGCTTTGGCTAGATCAGCCTCAAAGCTTGCCAGTTCAGCGCCTTGCTCTTTACTGGTAATTTCCAGTAGGGCGGCTCCTTCGGGGACGACATCGTTAACATCGTAGTTGAGTTTGACAATACGACCAGAGGTTTGCGCCGATACCGTCGCTGCTTTTACTGCTTCAATGGTGGCGTCTAAGGTGACCCAATTCGGATAGGGTTTATTTAAGACTTCGATGGTTTCGACTGAGGCTGCCTGAGCTTGCGTACTGGAAAGTGCCAGCAGTAAGAAAAAAGCACGAGAAATTGATGTCATAACTTATATCACCCCAGATGTAATTTATGAGAAAATTCTAATGGAGTTGTTTTCAATAGGCAATCAATATTTATTAGAAAAATTTAATGTAGTGTTTTTACCTAATTTAGGAATAAGGAATAAGGCCTATAGCGCCTTATTCCTCGTGCTTCAGATCTTCAAATTAAGCCTAAAATTTAGTCATTTAAATAATAGGTTAGTGTGGAAACGATGCGAATTTGTTTAATGTAAGGCGTGCTGCTGTCGCGGTCTGAAATGGTGAACTGGCCTTGACTCGCACTTTTAATTTTTCCGAGGCGAGAATCCGAATCCTTAGCAAATTTTTCAGCCACTTCGCGGGCATTTTGAGTCGCTTCTTGCACCATGACAGGTTTGACTGAGTTGAGATCGGTAAACAGAAACTCAGTGCGATTATCATAATCTTGGCTGGCAATCGCTATGCCTTCTTTTACTAAGTTAATCATTTGCTTACGGGTGTTCAGCATGAGATCAATCTGTGGGGTATAAACCGATAGGTTCACTTTTGCTGAGTAACGGTATCTGACGTTGGGATCGACATAACCTTGGGCTTGGCGATCTTCTATTGAGGGCAAAGAGACAGTAATTTCGCTGTCGCTAAAGTCTTGTTCCTTTAAAAACGCCACAACACGATCGGTTTTTTGCTGAACCGTCTCATAGAGTTTAGGCAGATTGTTATCGACCTCAGTGAAATTGATTGGCCAAATTGCCACATTGGCTTTGACTTCTTTTTCCGCTAAGCCCTTTACCGTGACAGTGCGTTCCATGGCTTTCATTTGCAATAGTGCTGAGCTTGCTGTCTGTCCTACATAAACAAGCCCCGCGCAAAGGAAACCACCTAACAGCAGGGCAGGAAGGATGTTACTTTTTTCCATAAAAAGAATCTCTTGATTAGATGAACTCAGTCTACGATACCGAATAAACCTCAGTCATGCACTGGGTTTATTCGGAATAGATGCCGCTTAAGGCAGGGGAGATTATGTTGAGAGATGAGTTTGGAAATATCTGTTTAAAGCATTTATTTTTCAGGAGGGATGGCGCTTGGCTGCCATAATTCGACCTTATTGCCATCAGGGTCAATAAACCAGCCAAAGCGGCCAAATTCTGAATTTTCAATACCACCAATCGGTTGACCGCCACCTTGCTCTACTTGTACGAGGGCTTGCTCTAGATCGTCAACGACAAAGTTGAACATAAACCCTTTATCTGAGGGGGCGAAATAGTCCGTGCTATGGGCGAAAGGGGTCCAAACATGGTAGCCAAGAGTTGATTTATCTGTGTGATAAAATGCGGCGCCGCCCCAGTCTTCAATGGGGACTTGAAGATGGGTTTTATACCAAGTTGCCAAGGTAACAGGATCCGCACTTTTAAAGAAAATTCCACCGAGTCCAATGACTTTAGCCATAGCCGTAGCTGCGTTTACAGGAGTATGAATTAACTTTAGGCAATAAATGCTTAAGATACAAAAAAGCCGCAAAAAATGCGGCTTTTGGTGTTAGGAATTTATCTTAGAACTGGTAGCTGTATTGAACTGAGTAGTACATACCACTTGATTCAGTAATAGCATTAACAGGGCCTGCGATTGCGCTGTTTTCGATCAGGTGAACTTCTTCACCTTTAATATAAGCGATACCAAAGTCAACCGTGTTTTGTAGGTTGATATGGTAGCTCATACCCGCTGTGTACCAGTTACGGTCAGAGTCTGGGAATGAAATAGAGCTGATTTCGTCCACAACGCCTTGGTCATGCATATAACCTGCACGAACGGTGAATTGTTCGTTGATTGTGTAAGTACCACCTAGGCTGAATAACCATGAATCTTTCCATTGGTATTCTTTCAGCGCAACATCACCTACGGCTTGAGTCACTCCAACAGCTGGAATGGTTGCAACACCATCTTTAGCTGTGATTTGTTCAAAATTACCCCATTGGGTGTGCTGCGCTGTATAGTGCAGAGCAAACTTAGGGGTGATTTGATGAAAACCTGCAACTTGGAAGATATCCGCTAGCGGTACATCTAAACTATCAAAACTGGTGGCAACAGCCACTTGTCCAACATTTGGTATATTGGTTGATGTAATGGTATTAACATCACCTTTAACATTCACTGTTGGGCTGAAACGGTAGCTGATACCGAAACGATTGTCTTTATCTAACTCAATTGTGGCACCCACAATACCACCAAACGCCCAACCGTCAGCGTCGACGTCAACCAGAGGTGTCGCGCCCATGTTACGGGTTAAACGGCCTTCACCGTAAATGGCATCAATACCAGCACCGATACTGAACATGTCATTAATACGGTATGAAAGGCTGGTGTTAAAGTTAACAGTTGTTACTTCTGTTTCGCCAAGCAGATCATAAGGTGCTTGTGAGCCTGCTGGTAAACTCTTTGAAAGTGAGCTGGCATCGGTACCGGTACCAAAGTTAGAGAAAGCGGCAAAACCTACGGCGAACTTATCGTCGATTGGGTGGATGTAGAAAATATTAGGGATAATTTTAGAGCTACCCGCGTCATCGATGCTGCCTAAGTCTACGCCACCGGCCTTAAAGTTAACGTCTTTAACATCAACAGTAATATCGGCATAAGTTAAGCCGAAGGAGATCGCATCTTTATCGAATAATGCCATAGCAGCAGGGTTACGTGATAACACAGAAGCGTTATCGGCAATAACCGCATCACCCGCAAATGCACGGCCCATACCAGTTGCTGATTGGCTGTTTAGTTGAAAACCTGAAGCTAAGGTTTGTGTGCTTGCTAATGCGACAGAAACGGCAATGAGTGTCTTGTTGAATGTTTTCATTATTATTCTCTCTATTTTTTATAAGTATTGGATTTTTATTCGGTCCTAGTCCGCCGAAAGTATTTAAATCCATTTATTAGTCTCCGGCATCTTATGGATTCAATGTACCCTCAACAAGTCCGACCAGAAGTGAAATATGTTAATTTTCAGTTAATTAAAAGTCTTTAAAACAAGAGTGATACTTTAGTATGCTTGAATGGTCTGGCCAGATGCTTGATATGAAGGGCTTTGGGTGCTGCTATGGGTTTCAATTGAAGTTAACGGTTTGTAATGGTGTGTAGGGTATTTAAAAGGATACAAAATGTAAAAAGCGCACACTTGTGCGCTTTTAAACATATGGAAGCATATCTAGATTAGAGTGCAGACTTAAATTGTTCGAACTCTGTCGTTACTTTTTCACTTGGAGCAGAGAATTTACTGACTAAAATACCCGCAATAGTCGCGAATATAAACCCAGGAAGGATTTCGTAGACTTCAAAAATGCCACCAGTGAGTTGCTTCCAAATCACCACAGTTAATGCACCGACAATAATAGTGGCGATAGCGCCATTACGGCTATATTGCTTCCAAAACAAGGATAACAAGACTACGGGACCAAAGGCCGCACCAAAGCCTGCCCAAGCATAACTCACTAGGCTGAGTACGCTACTTTCAGGATTGAGTGCTATCACACCTGCAATCACAGCGATAGCGAGTACACCTAAACGACCTACCATCATTAGCTCGCGATCATCGGCTTTTGGGCGCAACCATTTACGGTAGAAATCTTCGGTGATGACACTTGAGCAGACTAAGAGTTGTGAGTCGATAGTACTCATGATTGCCGATAAAATAGCGGCGATTAATAGCCCACCAATCCATGGGTTAAACGCCGCTTGAGCTAAATGGATAAATACCGTTTCAGAATTGGCTAATGGCTCTTTGGCGAAATAGAGCGAGCCTGCGATACCTGTGGCTAACGCGCCAATGAGAGATAACACCATCCAGCTCATGGCAATACGGCGTGACAAGGGCAGGGCATCGGCACTGCCTATCGCCATAAAACGCGACAAAATATGTGGCTGACCAAAATAACCTAGGCCCCATGCGAGCAAAGATAACATGCCGATGGCAGTGGTTTTGTCATTGACCAATGCCAACATTGCGGGATCAATCGTTTCAATACCTGCATGGCTTTCGGGGTGAGCGAAAACGGCGAAAGGGACAATCAATAGGGCGATGAGCATTAAACTGCCTTGGAAAAAGTCAGTCCAACACACGGCAAAGAAACCGCCAATAAAGGTGTAACCGACTATGATGGCCGAGCCAATCACGAGGGCTGCGGTGTAATCAAGCCCAAAGACTTTCTCAAACAAAATCGCGCCACCGACCATGCCAGAGGAGGCATAGAAAGTAAAAAACACCAGAATAGTGATTGCGGAAACGAGTTTGAGATAGCCTTGGGTATCGTGGAAACGTTTCTCGAAAAAATCCGGTAAAGTGAGGGCGTTATCGGCGAGTTGGGTATAAATGCGCAGTCGTTTGGCAACAAATAACCAGTTTAGCCAAGCACCAATAATTAATCCTACGCCAATCCAGGCTGCACCTAAGCCGCTTAAGTAAACTGCGCCGGGTAGCCCCAGTAACAGCCAACCTGACATGTCAGATGCACCCACGCTGAGTGCGGTCACTGCGGGGCCCATTTTGCGGCCACCTAAAATATAATCATCAACAGTATCGGTAGCACGGTAAGCCCAAAAACCTATGCCCATCATCAATACTAAGTAACCAACAAATGTGATTAAAATCGGGGTTTCAATCGTCATCTTGCCTTTTCCCATCTTTTTATTATTAAAAGTGGCAAGCATGCTACCAGATGTTTGAACGTGCGCCCATTAGCAGATGTAAGTGTGATTGAAATCTAACCTCCGACAACATGAAAATATCGGAGGTTGATTTTTAAATATCATTTATAACAATAGCTTAAATAAATATATTCTTGATTTCGTCTTTTATATAGCTAAGGTCAGCTTGATCCTCACCTATGAGCAAAATAAATGCATCGGGCGTTTCAAAGCCCATTCCTTGATATTTACCGTCGGCGAAGGTTTTATCCAACACCATACGTTTCTCGAGTGGCACGATAAAGAGTGTCACCTTACTTTGTTCGCCCTGAAGCACTAAGTGCAGGCTTTTTACCCCTTGAAAATCGCAATAAGAGGTGTAATACACTTTGCCCGGTTGTTGGGTAAATTTGGCATTGCCAAAGTCTTTTATCGACGCAAGCTGGGCATTGACTTGACTAAAATTGACATTTTGATCGACATGCAAGGCAATATCTTCATGGTAGACATGGGCCAAGGCATGTTCAGCCAAATCAATAGGCCCTAAGCGTAATAGGCTGAAGCTGATGCCTACCACAAACGCGACCGAGGCTGCCATGGCCACTAAAAAAAACGTTTGCCGGCGCTGTTTATGGTGCTGTTGTAACTGCTGACGCAAAATGAGTTTGTCGGCGAGATCCTCAGCCACATCCACTTTCAATGCGTTGCTCAGTTTGGTATCAAGGTTTTTAAGCTCATTGATTAGGGCTTGGTTTTCTGGCTTGGCATTGATCTGCGCCAGAAAGTCAGCATCTTGATTATGAGGATCTTCATAAGCTTGACGTCTAAATTTAAGCTCATCCATTGGATTGACCTCTCACATCATTCTTCTCAAGTAATTCTTTCAATTGGCTCCTCGCCCGAAATAAACGCGTCATTACGGTGTTGCGATTGAGCTCCATCAGCTCGGCGATTTCATCGCCGCTAAAGCCACCAATGAGCTGGAGTAAGAGTGGTTCGCGGTATTCGATATCCAGCTTGCCAATTTGTCGACGGATCAGATATTGCTCGGTCTGCTCTTCACTGCTATTGGAGATATTGTCTTCCAATGTATCTTGCTCAACGTCGGAATAATCGAACTGTTTACGCTCGAAACGCCGCGCATTTTCACGCCTAAGAATCGTGATCAGCCAAGCTTTCGCCGCTTTATCATCCTTGAGGGAATCCAAAGCGCGCCACGCCCGCAAGAAGGTTTCTTGGGTAATGTCTTCAGCCACGTGCTTATCGCCGCATAACCAATAGGCGTAGCGGAAAATGTCTGCATGTAGCGCCTTGACTAGGCTGTTGTATCGTCGTTGTTTGCTTAGCATGTCAGAAGAGACCGCGGGCTCGACGGATTTCTTGCGCCAGTTAGCAAACATTTTTTATCTTTGGGCTTTTTGGCGGAATATTTAGCATGGTAGCACTCGCTTCTTTGTCATTAACCCCATCATTTATTTAGGATTCAGTGGGCTTAATGGCGCTGATTTTGGGTTTGAATGTTTATGCTCACAGGCCTTAACCGCGTTAAGTAAGGCGGTACATTCGGCGCTTAAGTGGCTATTTGTATTGTTAGAATTCGCACTGCTCGTATTAGCACTGTCAGTATGGTGGCTCTTATCGGCCTTCGCACTGTAGGCTTTGATTTGCAGTTGCTGTATCGCCTGTGCGAGTTGCGGAGACTGCTCGGCAATTTTATCGAGTGTCATAGGCGCTTGCTGTAACTCGCTGAAGTAGCGCTGTAACTGCAACATAATGCGGCTCACATCGCCACTGGCGCAGGCTTGCTCCAATCCTTGTAGCCCAGCAATATTCGCTGATTGTGCTGAACTGATTGAAGAGTTTACTGCAATTGGGGCGGCCGTTTGATTTTTTAAGGCGCGGCGCCAAGCGACTAAGGTGATAATCCAAGCGACTAGAGTGACCAGCCATAGCGCAGCAAAAACAGTGGTTAGCCAAGACCAGCCCTTATCGGCCGCGGAGTTGGTTTCCCATGTTGGTTGAGCTGGCGTATCACTGACAGCACCACCTTCAACGATTATGGTACGTGCGGGCAGCGTTGCAGTTTCTTGACGTTTAAGGCGCGGATTCCACCAAGGCACTTTGATTTCGGGCAAGGTAAAGGTGCCTGCTTTGCTGGGAACGATTGCCGAAGTAATACTGTACTGCGAAACAATTTGTGCATCGCGCACAAAGGTCTGCCGCTGGGGTTTTTCTGGGTATGATTTAAGCTCATCGGGCAGAGTTTGCACTATATCAGGCAGACTATTTTCATCGGCATTGGAAGCCAACAGCGTAATAGTGCGGGTGATAGGGCTACCGACGGTAAACTTTTTAATATCCTCAGGGAAGTTTTCTTTTAGCGCCACTAAATCGGCAACCAGCCATTGGCCTTGGAAACTTGTTGGTGCGGGATTCACTTGAACTGTCAGTGAGGGCGCGCCTGCTTGCATTGGGCGGCTTTCATTAAAGCCAAACATGCCGCCACGGCGTTGGGACTCTACCAGCACATCGCCAGCAAAGGTTGCACCTTTGATATTCACTTGGCCGGGCAAATCGGGAATGATGCCATAGGTGCGTTCAATCACGCGGTAACGTCGGCCATCGACTATCTCTGAACCATCCCTATCTTCACCGATTTGTTTGATCTGTGCGCCTTCGATCACTGGTGCACTCAATACGCCCCTTTGTAATTCCACCGCCAGATAGAGCTTCACCTTGTAGGTAATGAGCTGCCCAACATAGGCTTCGTCGGTCGAGACTTTGGCGTCAATGAACAGATTGTTCATTTGCGCGGGCTGGCTACCAGTTTCGACCACTTTGAGTGGAATAGGCGATGAGCTGACGCCGTCAATACTAAAGGCTGGAATGGTTAACTGGCCTTGTTGTTTTGGCGCGAGCAGTACTTGCCAGCGGGTTTCTTTGACCGCATCGAAGTTCATGATTTGCGTGCTGCGGCTCACGCTAGTACGGCCGACAATAAAATCTTTCAGTAGTGCGGATGTGTCTAGCTTGCCGGTATCGACTTCGTCATCGACACTGATGTTGAGCACAAAGTATTCGCCCTCCATCACTGGGTTGCGATCGACCGAGGCCTCAATTTTGCTAAGTGCAAAGGCGGGATGAGCCACTCCGATGGCAAGGAGTAGCAGGATAAAAAATTGTCTCGTCACCACTGTTCGTTATCCTTTGATATTTGGCCATTTTGACGGCGTTTTTGATATTCCAACTGCATCTTGTTGCGCAGTAACACTTGCGGGTCTTCACTCACGCCCCTCAGTGCTCGCTGCATTTCTGCGGGCAGTGGCTCGCTATTGGTTGGCGGTGCCTCGACCGATTCACTCATAGCAGCCTCTTGCTTATCTTGCGCATTTTGCTCTGGAGCTTCTTTGGCGGCAACGCTTTGCTTTTCTTGCTCAGCTGACTTTTGCTCTTCAGCATCTGCTTTAGCCTGCGCTTGCATCTTAGCTTCATTTTCTACAGGTGAATTGTCTACCGGCTCATTTTCCTGCGTATCCTGCTCGCCATTTTGCTGCTTGGCTTCATCCTGCTGATCCTGAGCATTGCCATTTTGCTTATCTTGCTCAGATTGTTGCTCATCCGTTTTTTGCTGTTCAGGGCTTTGATCCGCGTCGGCATTGTCCTGTTGATCCTGAGGCTCTTGCCCTGCTTGATCTTGTTTATTTTTCTGAGCTCTATCTTGGTCAGATTGCTGTTTATCCTGCGATTTTTGGTCACCGGATTGTTGGTCGCCAGACTGCTGATCACCTTGTTGATCTTGGTTCTTATCCTGTTGCTCGTTTTTACCTTGCTGTTGTTGCTGTTCCTGCAATAACTTTTCAGCAAGTTCAAGGTTGGCCTTCGCCGCAGGGAAATCAGCTTGTTTCTCAAGCGCGGCTTGATAGCGCTCCTTGGCCTTATCGGGTTTACCGAGTTGCATCAACGCATTGCCTTGATTGTAGAGGCCTTGGGCTGAGCTATCTTGCTCGAAGGTTTTCAGTGCTTGCGCAAAATCACCGGCTTTGTATTGGGCGCTGCCACGCCATTGGGGCGACTCAAACTGCTTAGCGGCGTTTGCGTAATCTTGGGATTGATAGGCCTGCATCGCTTGTTGATCTGTGGTTTTCCACACATTGTCCCACACACTGGCATGGGCTGGTTGAGGCACAGCCGCGAGCAGTAAGCTGCCAGCAAGAGTGACAAATCCAACACTGGCCACGATTCCTTGTCTAAAGCTGAAAAGGGCGGGTAGCAGTAATAATAAGGCGAGGTAAGGACCGAGATCCTGCCAAGTTTCACCATCAAGATCTGTGGCTTTCGCATCGCCAGCATCGCTTAACCATTGCTGTAATTGGGCGAGATCATTACCGTCGGTGCGATTCTGGATCAGAACGCCTTTGTTATTCACGGCCAGTTTTTGTAGCAGAGCGAAATCAGTGCTGGCCACAACGACTTCGTTGCTGCTGTCGCGTTGTAATTGTCCATCGGATAGACGAATTGGCGCGCCTTGGCTGGTACCAAAAGCGACGACGGCGAGGCGATATTGGGTGCCACTTAATGCCGAGTTAGCCTCATCAAACTGGGCAGCAGTTATGCCATCTGTCATCAGGATAATATCACCGCGAATATGCCCACCCTGAGCCAGTAGCGTTTTGGCTTGGGTCAAGCCTGCCGCTAAGTTTGAGCCACGAACGGGCATGATCTCAGGACTTAACGTCGGCAGTAAATTGAGTAGCGTGCCGGTATCGCGCGTTAACGGGCTGATAGTAAAGGCATCGCCGGCAAAGGCGACTAAACCTGTTTCACCTTCTTTAAGATTACGCAGGAGATCCGTTGCCCTAAATTTGGCTTGGGTTAACCGATTCGGCGCAAGATCGGTGGCGAACATAGATACGGACATGTCCATCACCAGTACGCGGCCTTGCTCGGCGGCAAACACAGGTAAGGATTGTTTATTAACGGCAGGTCCGGCGAGTGCTAAGGTCGCAATCAACCAAGTTAAGGCTAATAAATGCAACGGACGGCGGGATTTCTTATTGCCTTGGGTGACCAATATCTTGGCTAAGTGCGGCGCAATATAACGATTCCACGCGCTGTGGCTCTCGTGTTGCCGCCATAAACTCAACAAGGCTAAGGCTAGCGGTACTAGTGCGAGTAGCCATTCGGGACGAATAAAATGTAGGCTCATTATTTGATGTTCCCCTGTGAAGTGGTTGCGACAGAGGGTTTAACGCGGCGCGCTGCAAAGAGTGGCAATTGACCTAAGGCAATCCACAGACTCGTCAGTAATGCCAGTGCCAGCGGCCAGTAGAACAGATCTGCCTGCGGACGATAGCTTAATTGATCGCGACTCACAGGTTCGAGTTTATCGATTTCTTGGTAAATCTGGTCTAGCTCTTGGCTGTTACGGGCGCGAAAATAACGGCCGTGGGTGACGTCAGCGATATGCTTAAGTTGGTTTTCATCCAGATCCATCGAAGGATTAACCCGCTCGCGGCCAAAGAGTGTACGGCGCTCCATTACATCTGCGCCCACACCAACCGTATAAATAGTAACTTTACGATTAGCGGCAATTTGCGCTGCTTGCTCTGGTTCGATATTGCCCGCGTTGTTAGAACCGTCGGTCAATAAAATCAACACTCTATTACTCTCGTCCATTTTATCGAAGCGTTTTACCGCCAGCGCGATGGCTTCACCTATGGCGGTTTGCTTACCGACTAAGCCAATTTGTGCTTCTTTTAAAAATTGCGCGACTGAACGTCTGTCTTGGGTCAGCGGCGCCTGTAAATAGGCGTGATCGGCAAAGAGGATCAAGCCGATACGATCACCTTTGCGGCGCTCGATAAAGTCACTGACGACGTGCTGAATTAAAGTGAAACGATCGACGGTTTTGCCATTCACCACCATGTCTTCAATCTGCATACTGCCGGATAAATCCACCGCCATCATCAAATCGCGGCCTTGGCTTGGCAGTTCGATAGGTTCACCAAGCCATTGAGGACGAGCAATAGCGAGCACTAACAGGCACCACATCAGCCAGTAGCGTTTGCGACTCTGGCGCGTGTTGGCCGCTAAGCTTTGTTTACCTGTTTGGCTTATTCCGGGTAATTGCAGCCGGCCACCATCCACTTGTACTGTGTGTTGGCGCCAAAAAATCAAAGGTAAAGGCAGTAATATCAATAGCCAAGGCCATGCAATTGTTAACATTGTGCCTCCGGTTGTTTGGTGTCAGCTGGCTGGATTGGCGCTTGGCTTTTAGCTTGAGCGTCGCCACTAGCTTGAACGTAGCCCTTAGCTTGAACAAGATTCGGCTCAGGCGCACTCAGTTTTGCTTTCGATGCCAACCAAGCCTGCGCCAGTTGATGCAAATCATTGGCTTCAGCTAAGGTCAATGGCGAAGCCTGATGGCGTTTGGCCAACAAGGCGCCAATACGTTGGCGTTTTGGCGCGGGTAAATAGCTGTCTAACCAAGCCGCCCAAGCTTCACCATCTAACGAGGCTATTGCTTCTCTGCTGAGGTAACTCATGGCGGTGCGCTTTAATAGGCTGTTGACGTCAGAGGCATAGGAAGTCGCTTGTCTATCGAGCTGATTGAGTAACTGTTTAGCGGCTTTTTTCGGTGCGAAGTCACGGGCGCGTTTTCTTAGCCAGATAACTAAGAGTGTGATGAGGGCAATCACAAGAGCTAAAACCAGCCAATAACCGATTGCCCAAGGCCAAGCGCCGATCGGTTCGGGATGAATAATATCCTGCAGTTGTGCAAGGGCTGGGTTTGGCGCCGTAGAAGGCATAGGTACTGTTGCCTGTGGATTTGCTATTTCTGAATTCACTGTTGCTGGATCCATAGTTAACGCAATAATTCCAATTGATGGGCTAGGGGAGCACCCGCATCTATGAGCTGGGTACGTACGCGCAGTTGCTGCATCATGGCGATAAAGTTGTTTTGTTGACGCAACTGAATGTCGAGCCAAGCCTGATAACTGTGGCGGGTAAGCACTAAGTTCTCATTCCCATCCCGTACCGGCAAATTAAAGTTGTGTGGTAACGGCAGTGTACCTTGACGCAGAGGATCGGTAATAAGATAGGCACCCACATCGCAATGACGCTTAAGCTCGGTGAGAGGCGCGATACATTGGGGACTAAAATGGCTGCCATCTGTCACTATCCAAACTAAGGAGCCGGGTTTGGCGATACGTTGTAATCGCTGACAGGCACGCAGGATATGGTCAGGATCGCGCTGGCCAGTGCCAACATGATTGAGCTGATTTTCGTGCACACGGCGCAGGCCTGAGATCAATTGCAATATGCCCTGACGACGGCTGCGGGGTTTGAGCTCTAAATGCTCAGACTCGCATGCGATCAAGGCGCCGAGCCGATCGCCATGGTTAATCGCATTCCAACCTAAGGTGGTCGCAAGGTGTCCTGCTTGCACCGATTGCAGCAATAAACTCGAACCAAAATAGAGGCTTTGGCTCAAGTCGATTAACAATAAAATAGGGCGCTCACGTTCTTCGACAAATAACTTAGTGTGAGTTGTGCCTGTACGAGCGGTAACGCGCCAATCAATGGTGCGCACATCGTCGCCCTGTTGGTAGTGGCGCACCTCGGCAAACTCCATACCGCGGCCTTTGATTAAGCTGCTGCGATGGCCCGCTAAATTAGCGCGGGCACGGCTATAACGCTCAGGCATAGCACGGGCGATATTTTGGCACGCCAGCAGCTCTTGCTCGGTTAAATGCAAGCCATCGGCAAAAAGCGGCAAGCCATCGACTGAGGCTGAGAGTCGCGCTGTGTCACTCATCTTATTTCACCTTTATCTTCACCGTTAAGGTACTGCAACTTGACTTAAGATGTGGTTGATCACGTGATCGCGGCTGACACCTTCGGCCTGTGCTTGGTAGCTAAGTAGCAATCTGTGTCTTAACACGTTCGGTGCGACGGCTTGAATGTCTTCTGGTGAAACAAAGTCTCGCTCGTGCAGCCAAGCACGGGCGCGGGCGCAGCGTTCTAATGAAATAGTTGCGCGCGGGCTGACGCCGTACTCAAGCCACTTAGCTAAGTCTTCGCTGTAACGTAAAGGCTCACGGGTCGCCATCACGATTTCGACTATGTACTTTTCGAGCGGCTCGGCAAGATAGATTTCCATGGCTTCGTCACGGGCGGCAAACACATCTGCTTGTGCAATCGGCTCAGTGGTTGGCAATTCGTGGGTGAGCGCTTCTTTGCGGGATTGACGCAGAATTTCGATTTCAGTCTCGCCGCTCGGGTAATCAAGGTTTAAGTGCATCAGAAAACGGTCAAGCTGTGCTTCTGGCAGCGGGTAAGTGCCTTCGTTCTCTAATGGATTTTGGGTGGCCATCACTAAAAACAGCGGCGGTAGCTTATAGCTGTGCTTACCAACTGTGACTTGACCTTCGGCCATGGCTTCTAATAAGGCTGACTGAACTTTGGCTGGGGCGCGGTTAATTTCGTCCGCCAGGATTAAATTGTGGAAAATCGGTCCGGCTTCAAATTCGAAGGTGCCAGTTTGCGAGCGATAGATATCTGTGCCAGTTAAGTCGGCGGGCAGCAGATCTGGGGTAAATTGAATGCGGTGAAAATCGCCCTCAACCCCGTCACATAAGGCTTTCACTGCACGGGTCTTTGCCAGTCCCGGAGGTCCTTCAACTAATAAGTGGCCATTGGCAATTAAGGCAATGAGCAGATTTTCGGTCAATACTGGCTGCCCTAAAACAACCTTATTTAGGTAAGTGCGTAATGCGTGGAAGCGACTCAAAGGCATGATGCTACTCGTTTTATTATGTTGAAAATACGTGTGTGGGCTATAGACAACAGCTATGGTAAAGAATTCCCTTAGGGTTTGGCTAGTGTTAAAAAAACAAACAGGTGTTTAAAACTTGCTGACAAGAAGTTAGAATCAGATCACACTTTAATGGTCAGACCTGTTATTGGGCGTTTTTCGCCGTAAAACAATGGGTCAAACACGGAAATAGCTAGCGCCGCCTGAAATCTCTCAGCGATTGCGCACATAAAGAGGGTGACAAATGAGTGATAGACAACAGGTTACGAACGCCAAGGGTGAACGTATCGCCATTGTAGCGGGTTTAAGAACGCCCTTTGCAAAGCAAGCCACGGCATTCCACGGTGTATCGGCGCTCGATATGGGTAAAATGGTGGTCAATGAATTATTGGCGCGCTCTGAACTCGATCCTAAGCTGATTGAGCAATTAGTGTATGGACAAGTGGTGCAAATGCCTGCGGCGCCAAACATCGCCCGTGAAATCGTACTCGGTACTGGCATGAATGTGTCGACCGATGCCTATAGTGTCACTCGCGCCTGTGCAACTAGCTTTCAATCTACTGTCAACGTGGCCGAATCTATCATGACGGGCAATATTGACATCGGTATTGCGGGCGGCGCCGACTCTTCCTCTGTATTGCCAATCGGAGTGTCGAAAAAATTAGCCCATGCGTTAGTCGATTTGAATAAAGCTCGAACGTTTGGGCAAAAATTACAAATTTTCCGTCGTTTAGGCATTAAAGATTTATTACCTGTGCCGCCTGCGGTCGCCGAGTACTCAACGGGCTTGTCCATGGGACAAACCGCTGAGCAGATGGCAAAAACCTATAATATTAGCCGCGCCGATCAAGATGCTTTAGCGCACCGCTCGCACACCTTAGCGAGTGAAACTTGGGCTTCGGGCTATCTTCGTGACGAAGTGATGGTTGCCCATGTGCCGCCGTATAAACAGTTTATCGATCGCGATAACAATATCCGCGAAAACTCGGTACTGGAGTCATACGCTAAGTTGCGCCCTGCTTTCGACAAACAGCATGGAACTGTGACGGCGGCCAACAGTACGCCACTGACTGACGGTGCCTCAGCGATTATCCTGATGAGTGAAGGTCGAGCTAAAGCCTTAGGTTATCAACCGATTGGCTACATTAAGAGCTATGCCTTTAGCGCCATTGATGTGTGGCAAGATATGCTGATGGGGCCATCCTACGCGACGCCACTGGCGTTAAAACGTGCCGGAATGGAATTAGAAGATCTTACCCTGATTGAAATGCACGAAGCCTTTGCGGCGCAGACATTAGCGAACATGCAGATGTTTGCTTCGAAAAAATTTGCCGAAGAAAAACTCGGCCGCAACCGCGCGATTGGCGAAATCGACATGAGCAAGTTTAACGTGCTCGGTGGCTCGCTCGCTTATGGTCATCCTTTTGCGGCAACGGGAACCCGTTTAATCACCCAAGTGTGTCGTGAGCTTAAGCGCCGTGGTGGTGGAACTGGCTTAACGACGGCCTGTGCGGCCGGTGGTTTGGGTGTGGCTATGATAGTGGAAGTGGAGTAATCGGCATGGAAAAGACCTTTAATTTAACCCGCCGCGACGACGGCATTGCCATTTTGACTATGGATGTTCCTGGCGAAACCATGAACACCCTAAAAGCACAGTTTGGCCCTGAAATCAGTGAGATTCTTGCTGAGATCAAAAGTGATTCGAGCATTCGCGGTTTAGTGCTGATCTCAGGCAAAAAAGATTCTTTTGTTGCGGGTGCAGATATTTCTATGCTCGATGCCTGTAAAACGACGGGCGATGCCAAAGCCTTATCCCTGCAAGGCCATGTGGTTTTTAATGAGTTAGAAGCCTTAAAAATTCCTGTGGTTGCCGCAATCCATGGTGCCTGTTTAGGCGGTGGTTTAGAGTTAGCCTTAGCTTGTCATCAAAGGGTATGTAGCGACGATGGCAAGACTATGCTCGGCGTTCCGGAAGTCCAGCTTGGCTTATTGCCAGGCGGCGGCGGGACTCAACGTTTGCCTCGTTTAGTCGGCATTACCACCGCCTTAGATATGATGCTAACCGGTAAACAAATTCGTCCTAAACAAGCCTTGAAAATGGGCTTAGTGAATGATGTTGTGCCGCAGACGATTCTGTTACAAACCGCAGTTGAGATGGCGCTTGCGGGTAAACGAGTTCCGAAGCCTGTTAAAAAGTCACTCGTTAATCAAGTGCTTGAAGGCACGAGTTTCGGCCGTAACATTATTTTCGATCAAGCGACTAAGCAGGTCGAAAAGAAAACCCAAGGTAATTATCCTGCGCCAGCCAAGATCATTGACTGTGTGCGTCAAGGGATTGCTAAGGGCATGCAAAAAGGGCTCGAAGTCGAAGCCAGTCATTTTGCCGAATTAGTGGTATCGAAAGAATCTGAAGCGCTGCGCAGTATTTTCTTCGCGACCACAGAAATGAAGAAAGAAACTGGCGCAGAAGGCGCGAGTCCGCGTAAAGTGAAAAAAGCGGTGATCTTAGGTGGCGGTTTAATGGGTGGCGGTATCGCATCTGTGACGACGACCAAGGCCAAAATCCCCGTTCGCGTCAAAGACATAAGCGAAAAAGGTTTAAGCAATGCATTAGCTTATGCCTACAAGCTGTTGGATAAAGGGGTTAAGCGCCGTCATATGACGCCTGCTGCCCGTGACAACCTAATGGCACTGATGACCACAACGACTGAATATAAAGGCGTTAAAGATGCCGACATCGTTGTGGAAGCGGTATTTGAAGACCTAGCGCTTAAGCATCAAATGGTGAAAGACATTGAGCGTGAGTGTGGTGAGCACACTATTTTTGCGTCAAACACCTCATCTTTGCCTATTAGCCAAATCGCCGAAGCGGCAACGCGTCCTGAAAATGTGATTGGTCTGCATTATTTCTCGCCAGTGGAAAAAATGCCGCTGGTGGAAGTGATTGCCCATGCTAAAACGTCGCCAGAAACCATTGCGACTACTGTCGCATTTGCCCGTAAGCAAGGTAAAACACCGATAGTGGTGCAGGATGGTGCGGGTTTCTACGTGAACCGTATTCTGGCTCTGTATATGAATGAGGCCGCGCAATTACTACTCGAAGGCCAAAGTGTTGAGCATTTGGATAAAGCTTTAGTGAAATTTGGCTTCCCTGTGGGACCGATTACTTTGCTCGACGAAGTGGGTATTGACGTGGGCGCAAAAATTTCACCGATCCTTGAGAAAGAATTGGGTGAACGTTTTAAAGCGCCAGCCGCATTCGACAAGCTTTTAGGTGACGATCGTAAAGGCCGCAAAAATGGCAAAGGCTTTTATCAATACGGCCAAAAAGACTCTAGCAAGAAAGCGAAAGTCGTCGATGAGAGTGTTTATGGCGTGTTAGGTATTAAGCCTGGCACCAATAAAGATGTAAAAGCGGTTGCTGAGCGTTGTGTCGTACAAATGCTCAATGAAGCGGTGCGTTGTTTAGATGATGGTATTATCGCATCGCCAAGAGATGGCGATATTGGTGCCATTTTCGGTATTGGCTTCCCGCCATTCCTCGGTGGCCCATTCCATTATATTGACACTTTAGGCGCCGCGAACTTAGTGAAGATCCTTGAAGGTTATCAAAGTCAATTCGGTAACAGATTCGAACCTTGTGAGCGCTTAAAAACCATGGCGCAAGAAAACGCGCACTTTTTCTAAGTCTCAGTGAATCTAAGTCATAGTTAATCTAGGTCTTAGTTAATCAGAATTGGACAAAAAAGCGGCAGGTTATTGCCGCTTTTTTTATTGCCACAAGGCATGCTTTTGCCTAAAAAATGTTCACATTGGGGATGTGGATCTTGTATAATCCGAGCCCTTTATCGAGAGTTCGGTGTTACGTGTTCTGTACTGAGAGCGTAGCGATGAATGAGTGTTGCTCGTTTATGCATAGTGCGGAAAACTTTTTATCCTGCCGTTAAAATGACGTATTTAACATGTGCATCAATCACCAAGACTACGCGAGTAGCATTCGCATTTTGATGAGGAATTAATTTCTCTACCTTTATGATTTATTTAGTTGTTTTTAAAGAGGTGGTTTGTGATTTTGCTGGTTATCTTTATCGCATTAATCTCGGCTTGGTACTTCGGCTTAGCTGCATTTACCGCAGGTCTTACTGTTAAGCATTGGGTGCTGCTTGGTTTTGTCCTCGGGCCTCTGGCTTATCCGCTCTTTACGACACACCGCCATTTAGCTTTGAGGAAAATCCGTTGTAGTGAGGAAGGGATATTAAATAGCTAATTTATCAATCTGTTATGTAATTTACATGGCTATATGGCTATATGGCTATATGGCTATATGGCTATTAGTACTTTTTATATTCACTTAAAACTAAAGGGAGCCAATGCTCCCTTTATTGTTTCTAAGCCGCGCTAGCTTAATTAACTATCACTGTACATGAGTTAGACTCATGGCTACAGAACTTAAATTAGTTCCACCAACCTTTTGCAGAAATCACTTCAAGGTGATTCAAGCCTTCAGGCAACTTAACTTTTTTACGCGCTGGCTTGGATAAACCGAGTGCTTTTTTGATTGAATTTAGCATGTTAGCTCCTTAATAAAATTTTTATTAAGCAAAAGTTGTTTCGGTAAAACGAACATTTGGCGCTGCAGCCACTTCTAAAGATTTAAAGCGGACATTTGGTGCTGCAGCTACATCCAAAGATTTAAAGCGGACGTTAGGCGCTGCAGCTAGCTCAAGAGGTTTAAAGCGGACATTAGGCGCTGCAGCTAGCTCAAGAGGTTTAAAGCGGACATTAGGCGCTGCAGCCAGCTCAAGAGGTTTAAAGCGGACATTAGGCGCTGCAGCTAGTTCAACAGATTTAAAGCGGACATTAGGTGCTGCTGCTAGTTCAACAGATTTAAAGCGGACATTAGGTGCTGCTGAAAATGTATCGATGTTGTTTGGTGTCGTAAAAGTGCTTACAGCAACAAATGACGATGTTAATGCAATAACAGTGAATATTCCTTTAATCATTCTAAATTCTCTCTCAGGGTAAGTTAATATAATAATTTTTTGACACTGAACAAATTATTGCAGTTGTTGTGCCAATGTTTAAAATTACACCTGTGACAGTTGTTGAAATGATGTCTTTATGTTTTTCTTTCCTTCTGCTTGGTCATATCTTCTTGCAATAATAAGGTAAAATCAGATTCCTTTATCGCTTTACTGAAGATGTAGCCTTGAATTTCTTCACAGTTGAGTGCCCGTAAAATGTTCAACTGTGCTGCTTGTTCTACGCCTTCACCCACAACAGAAAGCCCCATGTTATGGGCGATGGTGATAATAGAATCGACCATTTTGAGATCGCGATCAGATTTATCTATATCGTCAACAAAGGCTTTGTCAATTTTTAAAGTATGAATAGGAAAGCGTTTTAAGTATGAAAGGGACGAGTACCCTGTGCCGAAATCATCGAGTGCTAAACTGACGCCCATTTTAGCCAATTGCTGCATGACAATAATTGCTGTTTCAGGCTGTTTAATGACGGTGCCCTCCGTTATTTCTAATTCAAGATGACATGCGGGGAGTTTGGTGAGTCTTAAAATTGACTCTATTCGTTGTTGAATATCGGGCAGAGCAAATTGACGTGACGATAAATTGACGGCGACTCTGCCGCTGAATATGCCTTGTTCACGCCATTTTTGCGCTGCGAAACAGGCCTTGCGTAAGACAATTTCACCAATTTCAACAATCAAACCGTTTTCTTCAGCAAGTGGAATAAAGTCATTGGGGGGAATTAAACCATGTATTGGATGATTTAATCTGACTAAAGCCTCCATACCTGCAATTTTACCGCTTTTAAGATCAACCTTAGGTTGATAATAAACTTCAAATAGATCATCTTTTAAGCCTTCACGGATAAGATTTTCTATTTCTAATTGCCTAATTGCATGTTGGTTCAAGGACTCAGAATAAAACTGGTAGCAATTACCTCCCGCAGACTTAGCATGGTACATAGCAATGTCAGCCTTCCTCAGTAATGCTTGCTCACTTTGCTCATCTTCTGGGAATAGCACTATGCCAATACTTAATCCTAGGACTAGCTGTTCATTGCTAACGTCAAATGCAGGTTTTAATCCCTCAATAATACGGTTAGCAATCGCAGCACTGGCGCTTATATCTGAGTCTTTATCTAATACAATGGCGAATTCATCTCCGCCTAGACGATAAATGCTAGTATTTTTAGGAAGTAAGGACTTAATTCGGGTAGCAACGAGCTTTAATAATGCATCCCCAATTTGATGGCCTAAGGAGTCATTAATACGTTTAAAATTATCAAGATCAAGTACCATAAGCGCATGAGCTATTTCTCGATTAACTAGGTTACTTAAGGTCACTTGTAAGTTGGAGCGATTTGGCAGTCCAGTTAAGAGATCGTTATTGGTTAATTTTCTAAGCTCTTCTTCTTGCTGCTTACGTCTTGATATATCAGAAAAAACACCAACATAATGTGACAATTCGCCTAGCTCATCATAGATAGCATCGATAGTGAGCTCCATATGGAAGTGACTGTTATCTCCTCTGGCAGCTTCGACTTCATTTGCCCAGCGACCTTGCTGTTTCAACATGGTTCTGATTTGGGTGGAGAAGATTTCTGGATATAAATCAAATGTGAGTAAGTTGCCAATAAAATCAGTTCTGTTACGTAATGAAATTTTACAACAAGCTTCGTTGACTTCGACAAAACGGTATTCGTTGTCGAGGATAAACATGCCTTCCGAAATATTTTCAATCGCTTTTTCAAAGAGTTTTAGCTGCTCTTCTTTTTGTTTAAATTGACTAATATTTTTAATCGTTCCAGTCATTCGCAGGGCATTATCTTTGTCATCCCGCTCTACAATCTTGGCGCGGTCTAAAATCCATACCCAATTGTCGTCTTTGCCTTTTACCCTATATGCGGCTTCAAAATGATCTGTTTCACCATAAAAATGCTTATTGAGCGCTTCACGGACACGTTCTTGATCCATAGGATGTATATTACTTTCTTCATCCGATTTACCTGAACGATGTCCATCACGGGGAAATTCAAGTGCTCCCCAAATATTTGAGCGAAAAATATTGCCAGTTTCTATGTCCCAGTCCCACATTTCATCACCACTTCCCCAAAGGGAAAGTTTTAATCTTTCTTCGCTGAGCGCTATTTGGCGTTGCACTTCCCTTTTCCGTAACACTGCTTTAATAATAAAAAAAGTTATTAGCAATGTAGTTATGAAGTAAATTGATTTTGCCCAATAGGATAGCCACCACGGAGGGGATATATAGATACTGAGAGATTTTATAGGACCTTTATCTCTTGATATTGGATTTTCGGCATAAACATTGAACATATAATTACCTGGAGAAAGGTTTGTATAAGTTGCCGAGTTTGTTCCTTTGGCTGTAATCCATGAGTCTGATAATCCATTAAGGTTATAAAAGTATTCAATATTTTTTTGGCTTGAATGAGGGGAATTAAATCTTAATGTAAATGGATAGTCAGAGTATTTCAATTTTACAACATCTGATTTAGAAATGCTTTTTTCTAAAAAATCACTTTTTATTTTAACTTCTTTATTGAACACGAGGAGTTCATTTATGTTAGTTTTTATTTTGTGTTTTGTTATTTGGGATTTAATTTCACTTTTGCTAATTAGACTTATCCCCGATATTCCACCAAATAAAAAATTTTGTTGCCAATATATTCCGCTTTGGGTGTTATATTCCTCTTGGCTACCATAGTTTGTGGGGATTCGGTATATTGCACCATTATCACTTAATATCAGTTCGTTGATTGAGGATGCAACGAATTCACCTTCGGAATCTGTCGCGATGGAGTAAAAAGGTTTATTTGTGTTGTAGATTTCATTGGTTTTGTAATCTATTTTATTAATAGAGTATATGGATGTTCTTGTTCCAAATATATAAGATTCAGGTGTTTCTGCAACACAGTAAACGAAGTCTTTGTTGAATAGTGTTATTTCTTCGCCGCTAGGTTTTATTTTTATTAATCCACCTTGGGTAGCAATAAGTATACTATTGTCTACCGTAGATAATATTTGAAATAATGGGTTCTCATTTTTTAGTTGAGTGGTTTGAATTTTTTCATTTGTGTTTAGGTCTATTTTATATATAGTTGAGTTATCGTTTCCAACGACTATTTTTTCATTAGATGGATTCTTATATAACGCAACGATATTATCATTCAGCAGTTTTTCGCTATTAGTATTTCCCAATATGTATAAACCATTTCTCCCTCCGACAATCAAGGAATTTTTATGTTTTGAAACATATTTAGGGCCAGTCATTCCAGTGTCAACTTTTCGAATAAGATTAAAGTTTGAATCGTATATTTCAATTTCATTGGTGTCGTCGGATGTTACTATTTTTGTTTCATCTAAAATGTTTATCGACCAAATGTTTCCTGCGGGGTTTATTAATGATTTTACAATGTTGCTACTATCTCTTATTAGAATAAACCCCATATTTAATGAAGGAATTATTGTATAGTTATTCGTCCTATAGGCTTGAACTTGATTGGTGATTTCTTTCTTTTCTAATACATAACCTTTTGATGTTACCTCTGATGATTCAAGGTTTGTTTGTATTACTTGACCATCAATCACGGCTAAACCTGTATACTCACCAGCAAGAGAGTTCGGTATGTCTTCTGATATTTTTTTATAAATACCATCTGATGTTAAAATATAAACTCCACTTTTGCCTTTTACTATGTCTACAGATTGTAGGGATAAAATAGTAGTTGTTGAATCTTCGTGATAATGAATAATTTTACCATCATGATTTCTTACAATGTAGCCGTTATTAGTCTTAATTGCTTTTTTTATGAAGCTAAAGCTTTCATCTTGATATGTTTTTATTATTTCTAAATTATCTTTTCTAATATCAATGATCTTGTTTTTAGTACCTATAGTATAAATTTCACCATTGTCATTTATAGACCATATGGCTTCATTTATTTGTTCCTGTTTTTTGAAGGATTCAAGTGCTGAGTCGTAAACATTTAAACCATTGTCAGTTCCAACTAACATTGTTTTATTGTCAAATAATAGGCTTTGAATAAATGAACTAGATAGACCAGAGTGATCATGTGCAAAAAAATGCTTAAATTCTTCACCGTCGAATCGATTTAATCCGTTCAAAGTACCAATCCAGATGTAACCATCATTATCTTCAATGACCGATGTAACTGTACTCTGGGATAGGCCTTCTGGGACGCCATAAGACTCAGTTTTTAAAGCGATTGGTAATTGTTGCGCTTCTGCGGTCGATAGGAAAATAGCTAGAAGAAAGAAAATTCTCAAGAGTGCTTTAGGCATAGTGTTTGTTCTTATTATCCGAGGATGCCATGAAACAATTGTGTTACATCACTTTTCCAGAAAGTGAGCGGTTTGTCAAAGTGGAGTCTGCAGAAAATCCTTTTAACAGCATGTAGATGCAGTAAAATTGTTCGGTGCTGAAGTGGTAGAACATGGGCTAGCCATGTTTTACATCAGGATTACGCCCAACACCGAAAGATACGACTATAGTTGGACTGATTTGTAGCGGTTCTGTTTGTTTACCTAACTTTGCTCACAAATGTGTGAGCAAAAGTGTTTTTTGTTTAGAAATTAAACTTTTCTGCCGTTTGCTTAAAAACTTTAAGATCCGTGATCATTTTGTCTGACATCAGCGCGGGTTGGGTTCTGTGTTGTTCACCTGTGCTAAATAACACTAAGCGATCGCTGTGCTTAGTACGCATTTTACGCATCATGAATTTGAGTAAATCAGTGCGGGTGAGCTTAGTGATTTCGTCTACGACGAGTTCTCTTTGGTTAAATTGATAATCTCTATTGCCGACACTGACCCAATAACGTTGACTGCGAGTTTTGAGGTTCGCGTCGTGCTCCATGATTTGATTAATCAGACCTACCTTTGTGCTTTCCCATTCTTCGTTGGTGATTTGCATCACTGCATAATTAAAGTCGGCAATAAACTCATCGATGGCCTCTAATAAATGCAGTGGTCCAGTTGTGGGTGACTGAATATAGAAAATAAGTCCAGGATGACGATTGAGCGGCAGGTAACCTGTGCCTACCATATAGCCCAACTGTTTTTCAGTACGCAGCTCATGGAAAAAGGTGGACGACATAGTGTGATTCAGTAAGCTAAATAGCGCCATTTTTTCGGGTGTTGCCACGGCAGATTGGTAATACACAATAATTGCGCTATCTTGATGATCTATTGCGAGTTCTCTCAGTAACGTGCCTTGGCCTGTTAAATTCACTAATTCTCTGGTGGACTCGGCGCTCGGCGTCGAAACTAAGGATAAAATGTGCTGTAAACGTTTGCCGAGAGCTTGTGCTTCAGAGACTAGCCAATCCCCGTAGACTAACCCTTCAAGATAGATCTTTTCGTAGAAGGCGCGTACATGGTTATGTAAATCTTCTAGGCTAATATCTTCCAACATTTGAGCCATGCGTGCTGGTTCATAACTGCTTTTTTGCAGCGTAACAGTCAGGCTAGTAAATAATTGTGAAATCGGTTTAGCCTGTGTTTGATTCTGCCAACTGCGCAGTAGCTGAGATTTTATGAGGGCAAAGCGCTCTTCGGTAAAATTGCGCTCTCTGGCTTTATGGATTAATAGTGCTAATAACGTTTCTTGATTGCCGGTAAAGCCCGATAAATGCAGTGTAATTCCGCCTTGATGCGGATAAATGTTATAGCTTAATCCAGCAACTTCGGCCTGATAGGTTGGCTCGGTGAGATAATCGAGTAGCATTTCAACATATAAGCGGGTGAGGGCGGCATGCCTTGGCGTTTTACTTGCCTGCTCTGAATCCAGCGATAAATACATGTGACCTTTTGGCACATTAAACTCATCATCTTTCTTATGCCAAATGCGGTATCCAGTTGATTCAGCAACTATCACTGGCACGTCAACATCGCTCTTATCCGGACGGGCAATCGAGTCGGCGACAATAAAAGGATTTGCAGCCGGTAGCTGTAATTCAGGGCGAATACTGTTCACTTGCCAACGAGCTATGGACTGTGGCGCAATTGGGCGGACTTTGTACGGCGTGTGATACCAGTTAGCTTTACGATCCGTTTTAACCGATTGGGCGATAAGCTGCAGGCGCATATTCTGTGGCACCATGAGCTCAAGTAGCTCAATGGTTTCAGGGATATCCAGCCCATCCATCCGATAATCGCCAAAGACCAAGTCTTCGACTTCATAGTGATGCATATTGATACTGAGATGGCTGGCTAAATCGAGTGATTTAACTTGCTCTTGATAACGAAACGCCATTTTGAGCAGGTTTGCACGCTCCAAATAACGCCATTCATCTAAGCCTTGGGTTTTGATAAGTTCAATATACTCAAAACAGCAGCTGATAATTTCATCGAGATTGCCTAGCCCTTTATCGGTTAACTGTAAACCGATACTGTAATCCTTGAAGTTATAACCATTTACACCGCCGCCCGCAGACAAGTTGTTCACTAATCCTTGTTCTTTCAGATACGACAACAGACTGCCATGACTCTCATTGCCTAAAATATGGCTGATATAAGTCAAAGGTTTACGTTTGTAGTAGTGATCAATTCCTGGGAAATTAAAACTGATGCTTAAGCGTTTTTGCTCCTTAAGCGGCACAATATCGATTTGCCTCAACAGTTCTTTTTCTGAAAATAGTGGTACTTGAGGATAGTTTTTCACTAAGTTCAAGTTTCGGATCCCACTAAAATAGTGGCAGGCTAAATCTTGTAATTCATCAAGGGAAAGCGGAGCGACTAAGCACAAGGTCATTAAGTTGGCGCTGTAATGGCTTTGATAGAAATCGAGTAATTCACTACGTACCTGTGCCTGTTCTCCGCCTAAGGTGACTAAGTTACCCACTGAAAATTTCGAAAATGGATGCAGTGGGTTGACTGTCTCTTTGAGTACTTGATAGGTTCGACGGATATCATCTTTTAGTTTTAAACTAAATTCAGATTCAATAGCTTGGCGTTCTCTATCGACTAAATCTAAATCAAATTTTGGGGCGATAAAAAATTGGCTGAATCTGTCTAAGGAGTCGGCAAACACGTCTTCATTGATGGTGAAAAAGAAGTTAGTGTGCTCTGTGCCCGTCCAAGCGTTATTGCTGCCGCCATGCTGGTTGATAAAGGCGTGATACTCGCCTGAGTCTGGGAATTTCTCAGTACCTAGAAAGAGCATATGCTCTAAAAAGTGCGCCATGCCGGGTCTATCTGCGGGATCATCAAAATGACCCACGCCTACAGCCATAGATGCGGCAGCTTGGCTGGCATCTTGATCTTCAACCAATAACACCCTGAGCGCATTATCTAATACAAGATAACGATACTGGCGGTGATCATTTGGACTTTTATATATGGACTGAGAGGCTTGCAAAGAGACACTCCGGTAACGATAGCTTGTTATATATTGATAGTCTTAATGGTTTTTAGCAAATATCTCTTGTGTTTATCGACTAAAGATTAAGTCTTGTGAGGTTTGTTGAAACGGATTTTAGGGCTACAATTGGGATAAAACAAAAACAAGTTTGAGTCGCGAGAGAAGTATGCAGCTATTTTTGATGAGACATGGTGACGCCGGATTTAATGCTCAGTCTGATAGAGACAGAACACTGACCGATGTTGGAAGGCACCATACTGTGTTGATGAGCAACTGGCTAGCTCGCAGTGTGGCTGATTTCGATCTTGTTTTAGTTAGTCCTTACTTACGAGCACAGCAAACGTGGCAGGAACTGAGTCAGCATTTTCCTGAGCCGCGTAAGTGGCTAGTCGCCGATGATCTCGTACCTTCTGGCGATCCCGCCAATGTAGCCGCCTTGGTTGTGGCTTATGCTGAATTATACAAAGCCGATAAAGTACTAGTGATTGCTCACATGCCGTTACTGGGCTACTTAGTCAGTGAGTTAGTGGCTGGCGTTGAGCCGCCATTATTCGCGACGTCAGGCATTACGCTCATTGATAAACATGCCGAGCAAGCCTCAATCGTGTGGCAGCACGCCCCGCATAGTATTAGCTAATCTAGGTTTATATCTCTTTTACAAAACAAACGGCCCACATTAAATGGGCCGTTTGTTTTCCACTAAATAGTAAATGTTAAAGCCTAAGCCGATAGCGAGCTAACGTCTATGCGGCTGCTCACCAATATCAATCAGCACTAATAACGCCGCATCGCCGCCCCATTCTTTAGGCGCCTGATGGAAAGCTTTCACCATAGGATGCTGCACTAACCACATGGGAACTTGTTGTTTCAATATGCCACTGCCATAACCATGCATAATGCAGCAGCACAGGCTTTGCTGTTTAACGCAGGCTTGGATCAGTGCCGCTAACTCAAGTTTGGCTTCCGATTGGCGATAGCCGTGCAAATCCAGCAGCAAATCTGGCTGGTAATCCCCACGTCTGAGGCGCTTGAGCTCTAAACTGTCAACACCTTCTTCTAACCAACGCATCGGCCCTTGTACAGGCAGTAGTGGTTGATAAGTATCTGAGAAATAACTGTTAGCATGCAGTTGCTGCTCTTTCAGTTCTATTTCTTGTTTGGTTTTTAAGGGCATGCGAAAGTGTCGCTTATTTTGCGTGATGGGTTTAATTCCATCAATAAGCGCTGAGAACATCGCCAAGCCTTCTTTGTCGTCGTCTTTATTCATGGCGGGTATTCTATTGAATCCTATGGTTTCTGAATAGAGTTCAGTTACAATGTTTGCGAACAAACTAGCGGGAGCACGTTTTGGATAAGATCTTTGTAGATGAAGCTGTGACAGAATTACGTACTATTGGCGATATGTTACGTTGGGCCGTGAGCCGTTTTAACGATGCCAATGTGTATTATGGTCATGGTACTGATAATGCGTGGGATGAAGCCATCGCCTTAGTTTTCCATGCCTTACACTTACCCGAAGAAATCGGTCAGCAAGTGATTTTAAGTAACTTGACCAGCAGTGAAAAGCATAAAATTGTCGAGTTGATCATTCGTCGGGTGAGAGAGCGCTTACCTGTGCCTTACTTGACCAACAAAGCGCGTTTTGCTGGGCTTGAATTTTACGTCGATGAGCGCGTGTTAGTGCCACGTTCACCGATTGCCGAAATGATCGCTAATCGTTTTAGCCCTTGGTTATATAACAAGCCAGTTACACGTATTTTAGATTTATGTACTGGCAGCGCTTGTATCGCGATTGCCTGTGCCTATGAATTTGAAGACGCCGAAGTCGATGCGCTGGATATCAGCGAAGATGCCTTAGATGTGGCGCAAATCAATATCGAAACCTTAGGTGTGATGGACAGAGTTTTCCCGATGCAATCGGATCTGTTTTCGGCCATCCCAGAAGGGCCTCAGTATGATTTGATTGTTTCAAACCCACCTTATGTGGATGCTGAAGACATTGGCGACATGCCTGATGAATATCACCATGAGCCAGCCATTGGTTTAGCCTCAGGTCGCGACGGCTTAGATTTAACCAAGCGTATACTCGCCAATGCCGCGCAATACCTCACGCCAACGGGTTTACTCGTAGTCGAAGTCGGTAATTCTATGGTGCATTTGATTGAGCAGTTCCCAGAAGTGCCATTCACTTGGATTAACTTTGAAAATGGTGGCGATGGCGTATTTGTATTGACCCGCGATCAACTGGTCGAAAATCAGTCAGTGTTCGGCATTTATCGCGACGCAGAATAACCTAAGATAGCAAATTAGGTTGAGACTTTTCCCGCTGCCAGTTAGGCTTGCAGCGGGAAAATAAATTGTCCAGTGGTCGCTGGACACGGAGCGATGAACAAATAACCTAAGGTGTACAAAGCGGATGTCTGGAAACAGTATTGGTCAAAATTTTGTAGTGACGACGTTTGGTGAGAGTCACGGTGTTGCACTGGGTTGCATTATTGATGGTTGCCCACCAGGGCTTGAATTAACCGAAGCCGATATGCAGCATGATCTTGACCGCCGTCGTCCAGGGACATCCCGATATACCACGGCCCGCCGTGAGCCAGACGAAGTGCGGATTTTATCCGGCGTTTTTGAAGGTAAAACCACGGGTACCTCAATTGGACTCTTGATCGAAAATACCGATCAACGTAGTCAAGATTACTCTAATATCAAAGATTTATTCCGCCCTGGACACGCCGATTATACCTACCAGCAAAAGTACGGTATGCGTGATTACCGTGGTGGTGGCCGCTCGTCTGCCCGTGAAACCGCGATGCGCGTTGCGGCGGGTGCTGTGGCTAAAAAGTATTTGAAGCAAGTTCACGGTATCGAGATCTATGGGTTTATGTCACAGCTGGGTCCTATTTGTGCTGAGACTATTGATGTTGACCAAATTGAGCAAAATGCCTTTTTCTTCCCCGATGCCAGTAAGCTTGAAGCGCTTGATGAATACATGCGTGAGCTGAAAAAATCCGGTGACTCCATTGGCGCGAAAATCTCCGTTATCGCGACAGGTGTACCAGTGGGTTTAGGTGAGCCAGTATTTGATCGATTGGATGCTGATATCGCCCACGCGCTGATGGGCATCAATGCCGTTAAAGGTGTTGAGATTGGTGATGGTTTTGGTGTCGTGACGCAAAAGGGCTCCGAAGGGCGTGACTTAATGTCGCCGCAAGGCTTTGAATCTAATCATGCGGGCGGTGTGCTCGGTGGGATTTCATCGGGTCAGCCGATTATTGCCCATATTGCGTTAAAACCCACATCAAGCATCAGTGTGCCGGGTCAAAGTATGACGGCGCAGGGTGAAATGGCCGAAGTTGTCACTAAAGGTCGTCACGATCCCTGTGTTGGGATCCGCGCGGTACCGATTGCCGAAGCTATGCTTGCCATTGTGTTGATGGATCACTTATTAAGACACAGAGCGCAAAATCAGGATGTGCGTAGTCACACGCCCGTTCTCGGAATGAGATAGGGGTATGAGATAGGCGCATGAAATAGCTGGTATGCGATAACGATATAATGAGTGGCATGAGATAAATGGAATGCGTTAATGTCAACTTCTTCTAGCACAAGCCGGCAATTGCGCTGGCTTTGTGCCTGCTATTTTTTCTTCTTTTCTATTCTCGGCACTATGGTCCCTTATCTTGGGGTCTTCTTCGAAAATCGCGGTTTTAATCCCCAAGAAATTGGCTTTTTACTCGCCATCCTGATGGCGACGCGCATTGTTGCACCTAATGTGTGGGCTAAAGTGGCTGACCGAACGGGGATGCGTGCCGAGCTGATCAAAATGGGCGCAGGGGCCGCCGCGCTGGCCTATTTGAGTTTCTTCTACCATGGCGGTTTTGTGTATATGGCGCTGAGTCTGGCCCTCTATACTTTCTTTTGGAACGCGATCCTCGCCCAGCTTGAAGTGATCACCTTAGAAACCTTAGGCGAGAATGCCAGCCGCTACGGTCAAATTCGCAGTTGGGGCAGTGTCGGTTATATCTGTCTTGTCGTCGGTGCGGGCTTTGCCATTGGCCACTGGGGCACAGAAGTGTTGCCTTATATCGGTTTGTCATTGTTTATCGGCATGTTAGCCAGTGCGTTGCCATTACCGGCAAATCGTATAGTGCGCGATACCAACCAAGTGCGGCCGCCATTACAATGGAATCGGGCAATTATTTGGTTCTTAGCCTCGGCGATGTTGCTGCAAATGAGCGCGGGGCCTTTCTACGGCTTCTTCGTCTTATATTTAAAACAAGCGGGTTACTCAGAATCCTCGGCGGGGATATTTGTCGCCCTTGGCGCCATGGCCGAGATCGTGATGTTTATGTTCGCGCCGCGTTTACTCGGCCGCTATGGTGTTAACACCCTATTGATTGTCAGCATCGGCATGACTTGCTTGCGTTGGTTATTGGTTGCCTTTGGGGTCGATAGTGTATTGTGGCTTGGTTTTAGCCAATTATTACATGCCTTTACCTTTGGCTTAACCCATGCTGCATCGATTCAATTTGTGCATAAACATTTCGATGCGAGTCACAGAAGCCAAGGTCAAGCCCTATACGCCAGTTTAAGTTTTGGGGTTGGCGGCGCGCTCGGTACTTGGATTTGTGGCTATATTTGGGGCGATGGTAGCGGGGCGGTTTGGTCTTGGGTATTTGCCGCAGTATGCGCCTTTGCCGCTATGCTGGCGGTATTCTTTATCCCTAAGGATAAACCGAGTGTTGCAGCCCATGGGGCCTAGTCATATCCATTAAGATAAAAATATAAAAAAATCAAAATATTGCGTTAAGTGAGGTAAAGGGTGATTCGGTTTCGTTTAGGGTTAGTTATCAATCCATTAGCTGGCTTAGGTGGCAGTGTTGGTCTTAAGGGCAGCGATGGCGTTGCCGAAGAAGCACTTGCATTAGGCGCTGAACCCAAAGCCGCCTTGCGTATGATGCAGGCCCTCGAGGTTATCCGTGATTATAGTGATGACATTGAAGTCATTACCGCTTCAGGCATCATGGGTGAAGACACCGCTAAAACACTCGGTTTTACCACGCGAGTGGTGTATCAAACTCCGGATAAAACTCAGGCGCTGGATACGCAGGCCGTTGTGCGTGCGCTGCTGGATGAACCGCTGGATTTACTGCTTTTTGCCGGTGGTGATGGCACGGCCCGCGATGTTTACTCCGTATTTGAACAAGCCACTATCGACGACAAACTCCCCGTACTCGGCGTGCCTGCTGGGGTGAAAATTCATTCCGGCGTTTACGGTATTACGCCCCATGCGTCTGGCATGGTGGTCAAGATGTTGCTCGATGGCGAACTTGTCAGTTTGATGTCCGCCGATGTGATGGATATCGACGAAGTGGCTTTTCGCCAAGGCACAGTGCGCGCTAAACGATTTGGTGAGCTCTTAGTGCCCGCCGAGCCGCGTTATGTACAAGCGGTGAAGATGGGCGGCAAGGAAGTCGATGAACTCGTGCTGGCCGATATCGCCGCCGATGTGATCAATCAAATGGAGGATGAATTGTACATCATGGGCTCTGGCAGTACGGTTGCCTTTGTGATGGAAGAGTTAGCTCTGGATAATACCCTACTCGGTGTTGATCTTATTCAAAATAAAAGTTTAGTCGGCAGTGACTTAACCGCGAATGAATTACTCGAACTGACCCAAGATAAGCCGACTAAGTTGGTGATTACCTTAATTGGTGGCCAAGGCCATATCTTAGGGCGTGGTAATCAACAGTTGTCGCCCGAGCTGATTCGGCGCATCGGAAAAGACAATATTATTATCCTTGCCACAAAAACTAAGCTAAAAGCACTTGATGGACGACCACTAATTGTGGATAGTGGCGACCCTAAATTAGATAGCGAGCTTGGCGGCTATTATAAAGTGACGACGGGCTACCATGATTACGTCATGTATCAGGTGGCCAATCCAGATTTATTGGTCGCAGCAGATGTGTCGGCCAATCCAGTATTAATGGAGAGTTAGACCCATGTTAGAGCATTACGAAGACGCATTAGAACAGTGGATCGCCAGCGTTGTTAGTCATGGTGATGACGATGCTTTGTTTGCCTGTGGCTACTTACAGGGCCATGTGGCCGTAGTGTTGTCCCAATTGGAAGCACAGGGTGAAACGGATCTTGATGCGTTAATGCTAAAAATGACCGACTGTCTAGCACTCGCGCGCCAAGAATTAAATGATGCCGATTATGCCTTGGTTGAACAGGCATGGGCACAGCTGCAGGTAAAGATTATAGGCGAATTGGATGTTGCCTAGCTCCCAGCCGATGACTGACAACGAGCACGTGACTAATGCCGAAGTAACGAGTGTAGAAATGCCGAGTGCTGAATTAGCCAGTGAGCAAGCTCTCGATGCTAGCGCGGTATTTATCGGTTTAGTGAATCCTAAAACACCCGTTAACGTCGGTGGCATTATGCGCGCATCGGGTTGTTATGGCGTCGATGGCGTATTTTACACTGGCAGGCGCTACGAGTTAGCCGCGCGTTCGGGTGCTGTGCAATACCATGTCGATACTAAAGATGCTGGCGAGCGCATTCCGCTCACGGGCGTTACTTCATTGTTAGCCGCGATTCCGGCGGACACTCAGCTTATCTGTGTCGATTTGGTGGTGGGCGCAACACCGTTGCCGGATTTTGTCCATCCCGCGAAAGCCTTTTATGTATTTGGTCCTGAGGATGGCACCATTTGCCAAGAGATTATCGATAAAGCCGATGCCGTAGTGTATGTGCCTACGGTCGGGTGTATGAATCTTGCGGCTTCGGTTAATGTGCTGTTATACGACAGATTGGCTAAATCCCACCGTGAGGCTGCAAGCCTGACATCGAGCCTAGCATCTGGTCTACCTTCGAACTTAAGCGGCGATGCGCTCATCCGTCAGAGTCGTGATAACAACAATCGTACTCGGGTAAAAGTGGCGAGAGAATCGAGAAAGCCCCGACATATTGAGGCTAGTTGTGTAGAGCCTAGCTGTCTTGAACCTAGCAGCAGTGATAACACTATTGTTGTTACTGCCGCTTAAGTGGGTTACAGAAAATAATAAAAAAGGGATTAAGCCTTGGCTTAATCCCTTTTTTATTTGCACAGGCGATGGCAAAGCTAGAGGGATTTTCCCTTGAGTAACTTTCGCAGCCACATACGATTGGGGTTAAGTTTACACAGGGTAGCTTTATCGAGCGGTATTGGCTCGCCGCAAAGCTGCGCTGCGAGACATTCGGCGGCAAGTGGCCCAGAACTGAGTCCCCGTGAGCCTAACCCACCAAGAATATACAGTCCTGGATGCACCGGCGCTGGCGTGGTTTGCCAGTAGTGGCGACTCTCTTTAGTGAGTTGATGCTCTGCATAATCCTCAAGGATTTTCGCCACATCGGGCGCGCAGCCCATCATAGGGAAATGATCCCGCGTCACCATACGCACGCCAACACGGGCATTGTTGCCACTCATGTCGATATCTTCAAGCCAGCTTTGGTTCGGATAACTCTCGTGCATTTTGGCGAGGTTTTCTTGCTGCTCCTGCGGGCAAAAATCTAAATGCTTAGGTTCTTTAACGTAACTCGCGCCAAGGCAGTGGAGTCCTTCGTGACTCGGGGTCAAATAACCGTTGGCGCACAGCACTGTCGCGAGTTGACTCAATTGAAATTGAGCGGGTACATGGCTGACTTGGCCGCGAAAAGGGCTAATTTGTAATTTGTTGCTGGCATCAAATTGCGTGAGCGCTGCGCCATTGGCGAGCACAACTTGCGCAAAGGGGCCAAAGCGATGCTTAGCGGTGATTAAATACCAACCTTCACTTTGATGCTCAATTTCAAGGATCTCAGTCTCCAAATGGAGTTTGACCTCAGAAAGCTGCTGCGCTTTTTGTATTGCGGCTTCGGCATATTCGTAGGGACAAACCCAGCCAGCCAGCGGATAGAAAAAGCCTGATTTGTCAATATTAATGTTCGCAAGAGAATTAGCCTGCTGCGCATCGACTCGATAGGCAATTTCACTTGGCCAGTTCTGGCTTTGAATAATTTTATCGAGTCGTAATTGGCTGCGTTCATCGTGGGCAGTTTGCAATACCCCGCAAAAATCATGGGAAATCGGCGTTTGATTTGGGGCGGGGACAGATGTCAGCGCCTGTACTCGACGGCGGCTAAATAAAAATGCCTGCTGGAAGAAGCGGCTTAATTCATCATTTTCCGGTGTCAGCAGCGGATAAATCGCCCCTTGGCGATTGCCCGAGGCGCCTTGGCCAAGCTTGGCATCTTTACAAAAGAGCTGCGTACTTTTGCCGCGTTCCGCCAAAGACAGTGCCAAATGCGCCGAGGCTAACCCGCCGCCTATGATGGCAATCGAGCTGGGCGCGTCCGAGGGTAAGATTGCAGCCATAGGATTAAAGGCATAGGCTTTAGCATCTTGCTGGCGTAAGACGTGGCGCTCGTGTAACAAAATGGCATCAGGCTGAGGGTTTGTCTGTATTGCAGCGCAGGTAAAATCCCTCTCCTCAAAGCCGCAGGCTTGGAAACGGCTCACTGGTGTTTCGCTTAGTCCGCTTGATTCGTTTAATCCAATCGTTGCAACAGTGGCGCCATCGTCACTGAGTTTTGCCATCTGCCAATGGATCTGCTGATTTAACCCATTTTGTAGATGGGGCAATACCAGCCAGTGCTGAACGGGGTGAAGCGGAGAATGGATGAGTGAACAGAGCTGGGATTGAATATCACCAAAGTGCAGGTCGATTGTGGTACGACCGTCATCAAAAATTAATCTCTGACAACCTATAATAGCTGTCGGCTCTGTATGAAGTAAGCGTTGGGCAAGTGGCTCAAGTTCAGGCACTTTGGTTAAACTGGCGGATTGATCCCAAAGTAATTTAAGTTCGTAAGCATTAATCGGATTGGGTTCGAATACGTTAAGGAGTAATCGTTGGTTAGGGTTCGTCTGAGTGCGCCACCAAGATAAGAGTTCAAGCCCGTTACCTAAACCAATTTGCCCTAATACTAAGAGTTTTTGCTGTGAATGAGCCTCAAATACCCGCTGCTGATAAATGCTCAATTTGCTGAGATAGTGTGCATCAGTGTGAGCTGTTGCGGGATAAAGGTTGATTAATTGCGGGTAATCGCGCTTAATTTGGCAAGGTTTATTGGGCTCTGCAGTCAAAGAAATTTACTCTCGGTCTCATAATTGGCATTATTTTACTCGCCTTTATGGAAAGCTGACCACTTAATTGAGTCAAAACAGATACTATTGGCTCAGCGAAAAGTAGGTACTGACATGTACACAATGGATAGCAATAAAATGAAAAGAGTCGTGATCACCGGAATGGGTGTTGTTTCAAGTATCGGTAATAACAAGCAAGAAGTGACCGAGTCACTGAAAGCGGGCCGCAGTGGTATTACGCATTCAGCTCAGTTTGAAGAGATGCAATTACGTAGCCATGTATGGGGTGACATCAAGTTAAACCCTGCTGAGCATATCGATCGTAAGGCATTGCGTTTTATGGGTGATGCGGCAGCTTATGCCTACATTGCTATGCAAGAAGCGGTTGCCGATGCCAATTTAACTGAAGAGCAGTATTCAGATCCGCGCGTAGGTTTGATTGTGGGTACAGGCGGCGCATCATCGTCTAACCAAGTACAATCTGCCGATACATTGCGTGAAAAAGGCGTTAAACGCGTAGGTCCGTATATTGTGCCTCGCATCATGTCGAGCACGGCCAGCGCTTGTTTAGCCACGCCATTTAAAATTAAAGGCATGAATTATTCTATCAGTTCAGCCTGTGCAACCAGCGCCCACTGTATTGGTCACGCCGTTGAACTTATCCAAATGGGTAAGCAAGACATGGTGTTTGCCGGTGGTGCTGAAGAAGTGGATTGGACACTGACCATGGGCTTCGACGCTATGGGCGCACTGTCAACCAAGTACAATGCCACACCCGAAAAAGCCTCTCGTACCTATGATGCAGACCGTGATGGTTTTGTGATTTCTGGCGGCGGCGGTATTTTAGTGGTTGAAGAGTTAGAGCATGCTCTGGCTCGCGGCGCAAAAATTTACGCTGAAGTGATTGGTTATGGCGCGTCTTCAGACGGTTATGACATGGTGGCGCCATCGGGTGAAGGCGCTGTGCGTTGTATGCAAATGGCGATGATGGATGTCGATACCCCAATCGATTACATCAACACTCACGGCACTTCAACGCCAGTGGGCGACGTGCGTGAATTAGAAGCGCTACGTGAAGTTTTCAAAGACAAGTGCCCACCGATTGCATCGACTAAGTCTATGACAGGTCATGCATTAGGCGCCGCAGGCGTACATGAAGCGATTTACAGCTTAATCATGATGGAAAACAGCTTTATTGCCCCAAGCATCAATATCGAAAATCTGGACGAAGCGGCGAAAGATATGCCTATCGTGCGTGAGTATCGTGATGCTGAGCTGACTACAGTCATGAGTAACAGCTTTGGTTTTGGCGGTACAAACGCCACGTTAGTGATGCGCAAATTCAAATAAGTTTGTTTATCAAACACGATAGAAGGGAAGCTTAGGCTTCCCTTTTTTATGGGCGTTTTTTGTAAACCTGTTGCATCGACAAGGATTTATCCCATTAGTCTTGTTAGAATACCGAGCATCTTGATGCCTTCCATTCCCACTTTTTTTAGATCAGGTGCCCATGAAGATTTTAGTCGATGAAAATATGCCCTATGTTGAACCGCTATTTGGCGATCTCGGGGAAATTATTCCTGTTAATGGCCGCACGTTAACCGCAGCGCAAGTGCGCGATGCCGATGTGTTATTAGTGCGCTCAGTCACCAAAGTGAATGCCGAGTTGCTCTCGGACAATCATCAACTGAAGTTTGTCGGCAGTGCCACTATAGGCACAGATCATGTGGATTTAGCCTACCTTGCCGAGCGTAATATCCCCTTCTCTAATGCGCCAGGTTGCAATGCGACTGCGGTTGGGGAGTTTGCTTTTATCGCTATGCTGGAGTTGGCGCAGCGCTTTAATTCGCCGCTTAAGGGCAAGGTCGTCGGCATAGTGGGCGCGGGTAACACTGGCACTGCAACGGCAAAATGTTTGCAAGCCTATGGTATTAAAGTACTGCTTAACGATCCCATTAAAGCTGCAGAGGGCGATCCGCGTAGTTTTGTGAGCTTAGAAACCATCATGGCGCAGGCCGATATCATCAGTTTGCATGTGCCCATCACGCGAACGGGAGAGCATAAAACCAAACATTTATTCGATGAGGCGCACTTAAAGGCGCTCAAACCCAATACTTGGTTAGTGAATTGCTGCCGCGGTGATGTGATAGATAACAAAGCACTTATCAGAGTTAAACGCCAGCGTGATGATCTTAAACTTGTACTCGATGTGTGGGAAGGCGAGCCAACACCGATGCCTGAACTGGTGCCACTGGCTGAATTTGCCACGCCGCATATTGCAGGTTACAGCTTAGAAGGTAAGGCGCGCGGCACTTTTATGCTCTATCAAAAGCTGTGTCAGTTACTTAATATTGCTGCCGATAAAAGTCTGCTGGATCTCTTGCCAAGCTTTAACATTAAGGCGGTCGAACTTGCGACCGCGCCGAATGAAAAAGCGTTATTACAGCTCGCGCGTTTTGTCTATGATTTGCGCGATGATGACAAGATGTTCAGAAATACATTCTTAAATGAGAATGGCTTCGACACTATGAGAAAAAATCACCAACATAGACGCGAATTTAGTGCATTGGCGCTGGCTTATGACGGTCAATCTGAGGTAGATTGGTTGTCCAATTTAGGTTTTTCAGGAGTCGGTCAGTAGCTATGTCACAGGAATTTAATGTTGTCGTTTTAGGTGCATCGGGCGCAGTGGGTCAAACTATGATAGAGATCCTCGAAGAGCGTAATTTCCCGGTTGCCAATTTGTACCCTTTAGCCAGTAGCCGCAGCGCCGGTGAAACGGTCAGCTTTCATGGCAAACAAATTACCATTCTCGACGTAGAAACCTTCGATTGGACCCAAGCTCAAATTGGTTTCTTCTCTGCAGGTGGTGATGTTTCCGCCAAATGGGCACCGATTGCCGCTGAAGCAGGCTGTGTTGTGATTGATAACACCTCTCACTTTAGATACGACATCGATATTCCTTTGGTTGTACCTGAAGTGAATCCGCATGCTATCGCTGATTTCCGCAATCGCAATATCATTGCTAACCCAAATTGCTCAACCATTCAAATGCTGGTGGCACTTAAGCCTATTTATGATGCCTATGGTATCAGCCGCATTAATGTGGCAACGTACCAGTCAGTATCGGGCACAGGTAAAAAAGCCATTGAAGAATTAGCGCATCAGTGCACTAAATTACTGCAAGGTTTACCTGCTGACGCTGAAGTCTATCCAAAACAAATTGCTTTTAACGTATTGCCACAAATCGATAAATTTATGGATAACGGCTATACCAAAGAAGAAATGAAAATGGTCTGGGAAACCCAGAAGATTTTCGGTGACGATGAGATTTTAGTGAATGCGACCGCCGTACGTGTACCTGTGTTTTATGGTCACTCGGAAGCCATTAATATCGAAACTCGTCAGCCTGTCGATGCCGAAGACGTTAAAGCTTTACTGCGTAATGCCGAAGGAGTGGTATTGTTTGAATCCGATGATGATTATCCAACAGCAGTGACCGATGCCGCAGGAACCGATCCGGTTTATGTGGGTCGCATTCGTAAGGATATTTCTCATTCTCACGGGATTAACTTGTGGGTCGTGTCAGACAATATTCGTAAAGGTGCAGCCTTGAACAGTGTGCAAATTGCCGAGATCTTAGTGAGAGATTATTACTAAGCATTAGATTGCATTTGATGCCCATTGAAAAGCCTGCTGTCAGCAGGCTTTTTTTGTTTTACAATTGTGAACAGTAGCAGGGCGGGGATTTCTGGTTTATAGTAATCTCAATAAATACAATTGCCTAAAGCCTGTTATCAGTGAGATAACTTTATAGCGCTTCAAAGGGAAGGATTGATGAAATTTCGCACTTCGTATCTTGTGGGTCTAATGGCCACTGTTTTAGCTGTTTCTTCTACCGCTTATTTTATTGAACCCGCCGTTGCTGCAGATACACCAAGATTAAAACCCTTAAAAATCATGGGGCCAGACGGACAGATCCGTCAAGTTAACCATCAATATGGTCCAACGACATCGAAAGACACTTTTTGGAGCATAGCGCAAAAAGTCCGTCCTGATGCCAGTGTTAGCGTCTATCAGGTGATGGCCGCCTTATACGATGCTAACCCTCATGCGTTTAACTCTGCCAGTTATAACAGTTTAGAACGCGGTATGATCCTGCTCATTCCGTCTAAAGAAGTCATGCTGTCGATCCCCAATCGTATGGCGATAGCCAGAGCAGAGCAAAGTGATAGACAATCTCGGGCTCCGGCGAAAGCAGCATCTAAACCGCCAGCTAAGGTGACGACAGCAAAAGCGCCAGTCACGGCTCCTGCGGTGATTGTTGAAACGAAAGTGACACCACCTAAAGCGGTTGTTGAAACACCTGTTCCAGAAAAGCCCAAGATGCTGAGTTCAGATGTGACGGCGCGGTTAGAAGCGGCAGAAAGCAAAAATCTGTCATTAACCGATGAATTAGCCCGCACTCAAGATCAACTGTCAGTGCGCACTTCAGATGTTGAAGCGCTAAAAGTTAAAGTTGAAGAATTAAATCAACGGATTGCTGTGCTGGAAGAAACACTTCAAGCCAGTAAACTACAAAACCAAGCCTTGAAAGCCGAAGTTGAAGCTGCGCAAGTGCCAGAGACGACAGCTGTTGAAGCTGAAGTAGAGGCAGAGGCACCGATTGAGCCCGATGACTTGTGGCGCAATATCCTTAATAGTCCTGTGTTATTGATTGCCGCGGCTGTGATCCCTGCCTTGTTCTTACTGCTTGCTGTGTTCTGGTTCCTGCGCCGTAAACGCAATAAAGAACGTCGTGAAATGCAGACACAAGAAGCGGTTATGGCCGCCAGTGCCGCTGGGATTGCAGGTACCGCCATCATGGATATGGATGATGACGATTTAGACGATATGGCGGTACATTTAGATTCTGATCATGCGGACTCCATCGATAGTCTTCTTGATATGGGCAGTGTCGATTTACAACCTGAGCAAGATTTGACTGACTCCCACGATCAGATGGATATCGCGTCAGAGATGTTTGTCGATCCCGGTACGACTGCCGAACCTGAGGTTGAAGACGAAGGGCAATCTCTTGATGATCTGTGGGCCGAAGCCATGGGCGATCAGGAAGAGGATATTGTTGAGGAGAAACCTAAATCTGGCAATATTCTTGAGGAAGCCGATCTTGATGCACTATTAGCGGGCCTAGGTTCTGACGACAGCACTTCTGAAGACAGCACCGAAGCCGAAGAGGATTTAAGTGAATTAGAGCGTAACTTTGCGAACGATTTAGCTCAAGAAGATGACAGTAATGATGTTACTTCTAAGCTGAATGATGTTGAAGTCGCAGACACTAAACCTGCCGATGAAGCCATCGCGGATGACGATGATCTTGATGCATTACTTGCCGAGTTTAGTGTTCCTGCAGAAGATACTGAGATTGCACAAGCGCCTGCACCAGACGTTGTTGCGTCTGATGATGAAGATCTCAGTGCTGCCATCGCGGCAGAACTCGGTGATGAGCTAGATGATGAACTTAGCGGAGAAGACGTTGATAATATCGATGCTTTATTAGCTGATTTCGATAAACCAACGCCAGCCGCTGAACCTGAAGTCGAGCCTGATCTTGGCGCTGAAATTGCCGCAGAGCTAGACGCTGAGCTTAATGAACTGGGCGTAGAAGATACCGATGACATCGATGCCCTGTTAGCCGATTTCGATAAACCAGCAGAACCTGAAGTTGAACCTGATCTCGGCGCTGAAATTGCCGCAGAGCTAGACGCTGAGCTTAATGAACTGGGTGTAGAAGATACTGACGACATTGATGCCTTGTTAGCCGATTTCGATAAACCAGCAGAACCTGAAGTTGAACCCGACCTCGGCGCTGAAATTGCCGCCGAGCTAGACGCAGAGCTTGATGAGCTAGGTCTGGAAGATACCGATGATATTGATGCTCTGTTAGCGGATTTTGATAAACCGATACCTGCGGCTGAACCTGAAGTAGAGCCCGATATTCGAGCTGAAATTGCCGCAGAGTTAGACGATGAGCTTAATGAATTAGGCGTAGAAGAATCCGATGATATTGATTCGCTACTGGCGAGTTTTGATGCTGAGCCTGAACTCAAAGTCGATGCAGAAGATGATGATATCAGTGCAGAAATCGCCGCAGAATTAGAAGCTTCGTTACCTGAAGACATAAAAGCTGAAGCGTCAGGTGATGATGATTTAGATGCACTCTTAGCTGAGTTTGATGTGCCGGAGCAATTGGATGCCGATGAAGATGAATTCGACTTCGATATGGAAACGGCGCAGCTCGATTCAGAAGACAATTCAGTTGACGAAGATAATTTACTTAAAGGCATAGGTGCGGCTCACTCTATCGACGGCACCGATGATACTTTTACATTAGTCGAGGAATTGAGTGACGATAACGACGCTGATGTATTAGCGACGGCCGCAGTCACTTTGGCCGCTGCTGCAGCCGCGGCCAGTGTTAAAGAAAAAGAATCTTCTTTCTTTAATGATTTAAAAGCCAATAAGAGCAAAGATCCCCATGTGCTCGATTGGGACTCAGAGCTAGATTTTGCGCCTAAGGCTAAGCCTGCGGCAACGCAAGCAGATGTAACGGCTAATGATGTTGAGCCTAACAAAGATGCCACAGCGCTCGATTATGCTTCTCAAGAGAAGCCCATTAATGCTACGCGTAACGATATTGATTTTAGTGAAGATTTTAAACTTGATATCAAAGAAGACGCGGATGATTTGGACCTTGAGCAAGGGCTAGATTTAAGTGACGATAATGTGCTCGCCGCTTTTACAGCCAATACAGATTATGACGATGAAGATGTGTTGACGTCGGAAGACAGTTTCTCACTCGTCGATGATCATAATCTTACCGTCGATGAAGCCTTGGCTGCACTTGATGCCCAGGAGTCGCGAAAAGCGCAGAAAAAGTTTGTTCCTGACCATGATTTAACCAGTTTTCAAAATGAAAACGGTTTTATCGACATCGACAAGTTGCTGAATGATGCCGATGAAGAGGGCGCAGATACTGATTTGTATCCGGAAGTTGACGTTGAGATGAGTGATGTCGGTGCCTTAATCGGTGATGCCGCGATGATCGATGTTGATGATGAAGAAAACTCAGTCAACGCTAAGCTGGATTTAGCGCGTGCTTATATCGAAATTGACGACAGCGACAGTGCGAAAGCCCTGCTCAAAGAAGTGCAAATTGACGGTAACGAGCGCCAGCAGGATGAAGCTGGACGTTTGCTCAAAGAGATTAGTTAATCCCGGTTGAGAGTGTTTCAATCTAACGGCGCCTTCAGCGCCGTTTTTTTTATGGGCTGCTGTGATAAAATGCGCCGCTAAATCAATTGTGAGGATAAGTGGATGCGGATTGCATTAGGTATTGAATATGACGGTAATGGTTATTTTGGCTGGCAACGTCAGGCCGAAGTCGATTCAGTACAAGGGCAATTAGAACGGGCGTTATCGATAGTGGCTAATGAGCCTATCGGCGTCTTCTGCGCTGGCCGTACCGATGCGGGCGTGCATGCCACAGGCCAAGTGGTTCATTTTGAAACCAATGCCATTCGTAATGAAGGTGCATGGACCTTAGGGGTGAATGTTAATTTGCCCGACAATATTGCCGTCCGTTGGGTCAAAGAAGTCGACGACAGTTTCCATGCGCGCTTTTCGGCCACCGCCAGACGCTACCGCTATGTGATTTATAACCACACTTTTCGCCCTGGGATTTTACGCCATGGTGTAAGCCATTATCACGGCAATATCGATGCTGACAAAATGCACCAAGCGGCACAGGCACTCTTGGGTGAGCAGGATTTTACTAGCTTTCGCGCTGTTCAGTGTCAGTCGAAAACACCGTTTCGTAATGTGCATTGCGTTAATGTCACGCGCCAAGGTATGTATGTGATTGTTGATATCGCCGCGAATGCTTTCTTGCATCACATGGTGCGCAATATTGTCGGTTCATTGTTAGAAATCGGTCTAGGTAATCAGCCACTGACTTGGATGGGCGATTTGCTCGCGTTAAAAGACAGAAACCAAGCCGCAGCAACGGCTAAACCCCATGGACTCTATTTAGTTGATGTGACTTATCCAGAACAATATCAATTACCTAAGCTCGCCCTTGGGCCATTATTCATGTTGGATTGAAAAGATCTTATTTGAGAGATAATCGAATACGAGGATATACGGACATGCTTACAGTACCAGCGTCAAATGCAGGATTGGAACAGTGGTTGGATTATTTGCTATCTATACATCCAACCGAAATCGATATGGGGTTAACCCGTGTCTCTAAGGTCGCGCAAACCCTTGGTCTTTTGGATTTAGGTCCAACCAAGATAGTGACAGTGGCGGGGACGAACGGCAAAGGTACCACCTGCGCCATGCTCGAAAATATTCTGCGCTTATCGGGTTTGACGGTGGGCGTATACAGTTCGCCACACATGCTGAAGTACAACGAGCGAGTGCGTATCAATGGTAGCGATGTCAGTGATAGCGATTTTGTTACGGCATTTGAGCAAATTGAAGCCGCGCGCGGCGATATTTCTCTGACCTTTTTTGAGTACGCTACGCTTGCAGGCTTGATACTCTTTAAAGCCGCTCAGCTTGACGTGGTTATCTTAGAAGTCGGTTTAGGTGGACGGTTAGATGCTACCAATATTATCGATGCCGACATTAGCGTACTGACGTCGGTCGATTTAGACCATGAAAGTTATCTCGGTAATACCCGTGAGCTTGTGGGCCGTGAAAAGGCGGGCATTTTCCGCAGTGGTAAACCTGCCATTGTCGGTGAACCCAACTTGCCACACACTGTCAATGATGTCGCCAATGAGGTTGGCGCCATCTTGTATCGTGTCGGTAATGAATTCAGTTATCAAGCCCATGGCAATCTGTGGGATTTTCAAGGTCAAGTGCTCAAACTGCACGATTTAGCGTTACCAACTTTGCCATTACCTAATGCGGCGACTGTATTGGCAGTGATTGAACAGGGCTGGCCGGATATCACGCCTTCAATTATTGCTGAGGGTATTAGCACGGCTCGGTTAACGGGTCGATTAGAGCAGGTGAGTGAGAAGCCGTTAGTGTTACTCGATGTTGCCCATAATCCCCATGCGGCGCGTTTTTTGGTACAACAGTTAGCGCCAATCGTTGTGGGTAAGCGCGTGTTCGCCCTTTGCGGCATGTTGAAGGATAAAGATATTGCAGGTGTGTTGCCTGTGATCAATCCACTGATCGACACTTGGTATTTGGTCAGTCTGCACGGTGAGCGTGGCGCGAGTTCGGCCATGCTACGCAAAACATTAGCCACTGAGGCTGCTGCATTTGAGTTTGAGGACATATCTGAGGCTTGGTCTGCATTAAAAGCGCAAATTAACCCAGATGATGTGGTAATTGTGTTTGGCTCCTTTTACACTGTGGCAGGTTTTAAGTCTCAATTTATGCAGGAAGTCAGTTTTGTCTAGCCAGTTTCATAATCGTTTAGTCGGCACTGTAGTGCTGGTTGCGCTTGGGGTAATTTTTTTGCCGGATATTTTGGATGGCAAAAAAGATCGCCAAGAAGAGCAGTTTTCCGAAATTCCTTTGCGCCCGACCGTGATTGAGCAGCAAAAAGCCGACGATGATATGTTTGAAGTCTTGTCGGCCGAGGATGCTGCCGCGCTGAATGGGACTGAGGTCGCCTTAGCCGAAATGCCAGTTAATGCTGACAATGAAAAGTCTGCCGTTGCGCCAGTAATCGAAGTCGCAAAGCAAGATGTTAAGAAAGACGTTAAGCCTGATGTTAAAAAAGCAGAGCCTAAGCCTGAAACGAAACCTGAAGCTAAAAAAGAGCCGCCTAAAGCCACTGTAAAAACTGAGCCGGCTAAAAAAGCGGACGCTAAAGCGACTACTGTGGCTAAGGCTGAAAAGCCTAAAGCAGAAACGCCCAAAGCCAGTGCAGCCAAAGAGGATGCCGTTAAAGTGGTCAGCCGTGACAGCTTGAAAAGTGGCTTTACCTTGCAGCTTGGCAGTTTTAACAACGCAACGAATGTTAAAGCCTTGGTTGCACAGCTGCGTAAGAGTGGTTTTAAAGCGTACACTATTCCTGAAAACCCTAAAGATGGCGTATTAACTAAAGTGTTTGTCGGACCCGATGTGTCTGAGGCAAAGCTGAAGAAAGTACAAGTTGAGGTGGAAAACCTCACACGTCTCAAGGGCTGGATTGTTCCTTTTAATCCCTTAGAATCTTAATGGTGATACAACACTCGAGACTGAAAATGATTTATTTACCTCACTAGGGGTGAGAATCGTTTCAGTCTCTGGTAGAATCGCGCCGTCTTAAAGCCCATGTCGGAAAGCCATCTCAATGGTTTGGATTGATTACGCTATCATATTCGTCATCGGATTATCGACTCTCATCAGTCTGATCCGTGGATTTGCCAAAGAAGCCATGTCCTTAGTGGTATGGTTTGCGGCTTTCTTTGTTGCCAGCCAATTTTACCAAGATCTTGCCGTTCACTTAACACAAATGAACGATGAGATGCTGCGTAATGGCGTTTCTATTGCCATCCTCTTTATTACCACTTTGGTACTCGGTGCCTTAGTTAACTATATTCTCGGACAACTTGTTGTCAAAACCGGATTATCTGGCACTGACAGGCTTTTGGGCTTGTGCTTCGGTGCTATTCGAGGCGCGCTTATTGTTAGCGCCTTGTTGTTTTTCATGGATGCTTTCACAGGCTCTCCCAACTCCCAATGGTGGAAAGATTCTGTGCTAGTACCCGAATTTGGCGTTGTTATTCAATGGTTTTTTGACTATTTGGAAAACACCTCCAGCTTTGTACCCAAACTATAAGAAAGAAAATAAAATAATCCTAAGTGATAGAACATCTTACAATGAGGAAGCTTACCCATGTGTGGTATCGTCGGAATAGTTGGCCAATCATCGGTTAATCAGACCATTTATGATGCACTGACAGTGTTGCAGCACAGAGGTCAGGATGCGGCAGGTATTGTGACCATTGATCGTGGTGCTTTCAGACTACGTAAAGCCAATGGTTTGGTTAAAGACGTTTTTGAAGTCAAACATATGCAACGCCTACAAGGTAATGCTGGTATTGGCCATGTGCGTTATCCAACTGCGGGCAGTTCAAGCGCATCTGAAGCGCAGCCTTTCTATGTTAACTCGCCATTTGGGATCTCATTAGCCCATAACGGTAACTTAACCAACACAGTCGAATTAGCCGAAGGGCTGATCAAAAAACGTCGCCACGTGAACACCACTTCGGATTCTGAAGTCTTGTTAAACCTGTTGGCCGACGAACTGCAAAAAACCACGAGTTTGACTCTGACGTCGGAAGAAGTGTTCGATGCGGTCGCTAACGTACACCAACAAGCTCGTGGTGCCTACGCGGTTGTGGCTATGATTATTGGTCAAGGCTTAGTCGCGTTCCGTGACCCATTTGGTATTCGTCCTTTGGTATTAGGTAAGCACGAAACTGCCACTGGCACTGAATACATGGTGGCTTCTGAAAGTGTGGCACTCGATGCAGTTGGCTTTGAAGTGATGCGTGATGTGGCACCGGGTGAAGCGATTTATGTTTCAATTGACGGTCAGCTGTATACCCGTCAATGTGCAGCCGAGCCTAGCTATGCACCTTGTATCTTCGAATTCGTCTATTTTGCCCGTCCAGATTCGACGATCGACAAAGTGTCTGTATATGCAAGTCGCGTCAACATGGGCGCTAAGCTTGGCGAGAAGATTAAGAAAGAATGGTACGATCATGATATCGACGTGGTTATTCCTATTCCTGAAACCTCTTGCGATATCGCGCTGGAAATTGCCCGTTGCATGGATTTACCGTACCGCCAAGGTTTTGTGAAAAACCGTTATATTGGCCGTACCTTCATCATGCCTGGTCAACAGGAGCGCAAGAAGTCAGTGCGTCGTAAGTTGAATGCGATTAACACTGAGTTCAAAGGCAAAAATGTCCTGTTGGTGGATGACTCTATCGTTCGCGGTACGACCTCAGAGCAAATCATCGAAATGGCCCGTGAAGCAGGTGCCAAGAAAGTGTACTTTGCCTCTGCCGCACCGGAAATTCGTTTCCCGAACGTGTATGGTATTGACATGCCAACGTCAAACGAGCTTATCGCCCACGGTCGTGATGCCGATGAAATCGCCAAATTAATTGGTGCTGATGGCATTATTTTCCAAGACTTACCCGATTTAATTGAAGCGGTAAGAATGGAGAATCCTGCGATTAAACGTTTCGAAACGTCCGTATTTGATGGTCACTACATCACAAACGACGTTGACCAAGCGTATTTAGATCACTTGACGCAACTGCGAAATGACGATGCTAAAGCCGATCGAAATAAAGATATCGGCACTAACTTAGAGCTGCATAACGTCTGTCACCCATAAGGATTGTGGGTAATTTAGTATCGTAAAGTTTGTGTCCTTTTTGTTCCAAACGATACAAAAAAGCCAGTGAGAAATCACTGGCTTTTTAATGGCTTATATTTGCTTAACGGAGCATAGTGGTAACGTCTACGTATTTATACGTTGCGCTGTTTCAGTCATTACATTTTCTTCAGCGTGTTTGCGTTCAACCCAGTAATCCGCATTTTTAATCCCCAGTTTTACCGGGTCAAAAAGTGGCTCTATGCCGAGTGCTTGTTGTGATTCATAATCTTTAAGGCAAGTGAATGCGGTTTTCCTTAATAGAATAATGGCAATAATATTGAGCCATGCCATAAGTCCGACACCAATGTCACCCATTCCCCAAGCCATATCAGCCGTTTTAACTGTGCCGTATACGGTTGAGCCAATGATCACGACTTTGAGAACGACCATGAACCAAGGATGATTTACTTTACGGTTAATATAGGCAATGTTGGTCTCGGCAATGTAGTAATAAGCCACTATGGTCGTAAAGGCGAAGAAGAACAGTGCGATAGCCACAAAGATATTGCCAAATCCTGGCATCATACTTTCCATTGCCGTTTGTACGTAGCCTGGTCCTGCAGCGACTCCGGCAATGCCTGTATAGAGCGCCGCACCGTCTGGGCCCTGAACATTATACAGTCCCGTAATGAGCAGCATGAAACCTGTTGCAGAGCAAACGAATAAGGTGTCGATATACACAGAAAAAGCTTGAACTAACCCTTGTTTGGCTGGATGGCTTACCGCCGCTGCAGATGAGGCATGTGGCGCTGTACCTTGACCCGCTTCGTTGGAGTAAATACCCCGCTTTACCCCCCACATGATGGCTAAGCCTAAAATGGCACCAAAACCCGCATCAAAGCCAAAGGCACTTTTGATAATTAACCATAAAATACCCGGTAGCTGGCCAATATTTAGCGCTATGATGACACAAGCCACTATGATGTAACCCAGTGCCATAAAGGGGACGACGGCACTGGCAAAGTGAGCGATACGTTTTACACCGCCAAAAATGATAAAGCCAAGAAGCATAGCCAGTATGGCTGCAGTCACATTAGGATCTATGTTGAAAGCGGTTTTTAAACTTGAACCAATCGAGTTAGCTTGTACGCCCGGCAGCAGGATCCCGCAAGCAAATATGGTCGCAATTGCAAATACCCATGCATACCATTTCATGCCTAAGCCTTTTTCAATATAAAAAGCAGGTCCACCGCGATACTCACCATTGATTTTTTCTTTATAGACTTGACCTAAGGTAGATTCAACGAAGGCGGAGCTGGCACCGAGAAAGGCAACCATCCACATCCAAAATAAAGCGCCAGGACCACCAAAGGTGATTGCTGTGGCGACCCCTGCAATGTTACCTGTACCGACTCGACCCGCTAATGTCATCGCGAGTGCTTGAAAAGACGACACTCCCGCATCAGTACTCTTGCCATCAAACATCAGGCGGATCATTTCTGGCAGATGGCGCAGCTGTAAAAATCGAGTGCGAAGGGAGAAATAGAGCCCGACACCTAGGCAAAGAAAAATAAGTGCAGGGCTCCAAATTACACTATTGATCGCGTTGACAATCTCATTCATAGACTCCGATTCCTTTATTGTGTTGTTTTAGCAGAGTTTTTAGGTTTACGGTTATTCAACAGATGTTGAGTTAGGACATTCACTTTTGATTAAGACATTTTTTGTAAATATCCAAGATACTCAACATAACTATTTTTTAGGGAGCTTCATAGTTAAAGTGTTAAATATTTGAAACCAATGTGTTTTGAAATTGAGTTTTAGCATGGATAAATAGAGCGGAGGGGCGAGTTAACTCGAAATACGGTAGTGATTTATTATGAATGTCAGTTATCCCATTACCCAAAGTAGCATCCACACGCCGAATAAGCTGCTTAAGCTATGGCGCGTGATTTGATGGCTGAGTAATAGAGATAAACTCACAGCAATAGGAATGACGAGAATGAATCCCCATGCTAACGGCATATCGATGATTTTCATTTGTCCCAGCCAAGTACTAGTGAGCATGCTTATTGCGAGTAACATTAAGCTATGGAACATCAATAACTGATTGAATCTTAATATTAATGCTGGAGTTATTGTCATAGCCTGTCGCGCATTTATTGCAAACTGTCTCATAGTCACTCCTTAGTTATTTAGTGTATCTTATGCCTTGTTGAGAATTATTCGCAATTGAATTTACACTTAAGCTTTTACATTTAAGCTCGGTTTACTACAGAAATTTGCACTCAACTGGCGTTTGGGCTAAATTATACTGTAATTATATCCAGTGCTTGGTGTTTGTATGATTCTCTATATCGCAGAAAAACCTAGCCTAGGGCGGGCCATTGCCGATGTATTGCCTAAACCCCATAAAAAAGGCGATGGATTTATCGAAGCCGCCAATGGCGATTGTGTGTCTTGGTGCGTTGGTCACTTGCTCGAGCAAGCAGAACCTGATGCCTATAATCCCGAATTTAAGTCTTGGAAATTCGAGCATTTGCCAATAGTGCCAGACAAGTGGCAACTAAAACCTAAGGCTGCGACCCGCAGCCAACTCACAGTGCTAAAACGATTAGTCAAACAAGCCAACACGCTGGTTAACGCGGGCGATCCCGACCGCGAAGGGCAGTTACTCGTGGATGAAGTGATTGCCTATCTTCGCGTGACGGGGGACAAGCTACATCAAACCCAGCGTTTACTGATCAGTGACTTAAACCCACAAGCTGTAAAACGGGCTCTAACACAGCTACGCAGTAATCGCGAGTTCATTCCTTTATCCACATCGGCCTTAGCTCGCAGTCGTGCCGATTGGCTCTATGGCATGAATATGACGCGTGCGTACACCATCCAAGGTAAAAAGGTCGGTTATCAAGGCGTGTTATCCGTCGGCCGAGTACAAACGCCATTACTTGGACTAGTGGTGCGCCGTGATGAAGAGATTGCCCACTTTCAATCTAAACCTTTTTATGAAGTACTAGCGCATTTGGCGACCGAGAAGCAAGAAACCTTCAGCGCCAAGTGGCAACCTAGCGAAGCTTGTCAGCCTTATATGGATGAAGAAGGACGAGTGTTAGCGAGAGGGCTAGCGCAAAATGTGGTGAGTCGCATCAGTGATAAACCCGCCTTAGTCACTCAATTAGTGGCTAAGGACAAGAAACAGAATCCACCATTGCCCTACAGCTTATCCGCGTTGCAAATTGATGCGGCGAAACGGTTTGGCATGAGTGCTAAGGATGTGCTCGATACCTGCCAGAGTTTGTATGAACGCCATAAACTCATTACTTACCCACGCTCCGACAGTCGTTATTTACCCGTTGAGCAACATAACCTTGCGCCTTCGGTACTTAAGGCGATAAGTGACGGTGCTGCTGAGTTATTGCAAGGTGCTGATGCACCCGAGCCCCGTCTTAAATCTAAAGCATGGGATGATAAAAAAGTGGACGCCCATCACGCAATCGTCCCCACAGAGAAGACGGCTAACTTATCTAGCTTGAGTCAGCGTGAGAGGCAGTTATATCTTCATGTTGCTCGCCAGTACTTAGCCCAGTTTTATCCGGCTTATTGTTACAGTGAAACCACAGTGCAAGTGACAATCGAGGGTGGCTTATTTAATACTAAGGCGCGTCAGGATAAATCCCTCGGCTGGAAGCAACTCTTTGCCCGCCAAGAGCCAAATGGCAGTAAGGCGAGTGGCAACAAGTCGACGGAAGAAAGCACAGGTAAGGACGATGAGGAGAATGACGAGTTTATCGGCCAATTACCACCTTTGAAATTGGGACAGGCTTTGCATTGTACTCGAGGCGAATTGTTGGAGAAAAATACTCAACCACCAAAGGCCTTTACCGATGCCACTTTACTCGGTGCTATGACGGGTATTAGCCGTTATGTGACCGATCCTGAGATCCGTAAAATTCTTAAAGAAACCGACGGATTAGGTACAGAGGCCACCCGTGCAGGTATTATCGAATTGCTGTTCAAACGCGGTTTTTTACAACGCTTAGGTAAATCTATTGTCTCGACAGACGTGGGGAAAGGATTGATTAACAGCTTGCCCGCGAGTGCGACTACGCCGGATATGACAGCGCTTTGGGAAGCGAGCTTGAACGGCATTTGCCATAAAGAAACCTCTTATCAAGCCTTTATGCAGCCACTGCTCGGCACCTTATCCACGCTTATCCAGAATGCAGGCGCACAACTGCCAACCGCGCTTAATGGTTTACAAGGCCAAGGTTATCGTAAAACGGCAAGTAATAAATCTGGTTATCGTAAGTCGTATTCTAAAAAATCAAGTTCAGCGAAAGGTATAGGTACAACAAAAACGATGGTTCCAACAAATATGCTTCCCAAAAGACCAGTTCCAAAAGTTCGGTAACTCGATCAACTAGTCGTTCAGCTTATAATTGCCGCAAATCTACAACAGCAGTGTAATGACACACTTGTTGCATATATGTCGTTATTGTCTTTTGATGTAATAACGACATTTAATTTATCTAACGGTATTTAACAACCGATAATCACGATATTTCGAGATTGCCTGATCCGTATCTAAAAAACACCTTGATTTTCAGCTTTTCCTCCCGGTGGCATATAACCTGCTTACTATTGATTGGGGAAAATAATATATCAAATAAATCATGTGATTATATATGGTTTCGCTGAATTTAAAGGTAGATGAAATGAAAAAGACATTGCTCGCTTTGATGATCCCAAGCTTATTGTTAATGGGACCTGCTCAAGCCGTTGAGTTGTATAATGACCAAACTAACAGCGTTAACATGATAGGTTGGTTAGGGTTTGCTGCGTTAAATGATGGTCATGAAACTTCTGTTATAGATAATTTTTCTCGTGTTGGTTTTCGTTTCGACCGTCAAGAGAAAAATGGCTGGAGCTCCTTTGCCCATACGGAATGGGGTATCAATATGGTGACCAGTGATGACGGCCTTATATACACGCAAGGCCAAGGTGGCGGTCAGTTATCTGCATCTAAAAATTCAGATTTTTTATTCAATCGATTGGGTTATGTAGGGATGTCCCATGAGAAATGGGGAAAGATCAGTTTTGGTAAGCAATGGGGGGCTTACTATGATGTTGCTTACACAACCGATGTGCTCAATGCTTTTACGGGGTGGTCAGTGGGGGCCTATACCTTCGGTGACGGTGGTTTAACAGGTGCAGGACGTGCCGATGCTGCGCTGCAATATCGTAATACTTTTGGTAATCTACATGTCGCAGTGCAGTATGCCTCTAAACAAAATAGCGATGTTGCCTTGTATGATGGCAGTGGTGCTCCCTTGAATGATGGTTCCGAATTGAGTTTCGAACCTAGCTACGGTGCAAGTGTAACTTACAACTTTACTGATAAATTTAAAGTGCTAGCGGGATTTAATCGTGGTGATTTTACCGGAAACCTTGCAGGCCAAGAGGTTGATAACACTAATCAAATTATTGGTATTGGCGCCCAATACGGTAGTTTCTATCAATATGCTCCAGGTCGTGATGCTGACGGTTTATACGTAGGTTTTAACGCCCATAAGAGTGAGCAAAACGAATTAGTGGGCGGAGATTTATATGATTCAACTGGAGCAGAGTTTATTGTTGCTTATCAGTATGATAATGGTTTCGTTCCAACAGTATTACTGACATATCAAGATCTTGATACCGATGTAGATACTGCGATCCAAGGAAAATGGACACGCCAATTTGCAGTGTTAGGTCTGCATTATCGCTATAGCCGCGACACAATTATGTACGTTGAGGCCAAAATAGATTTCAGCAGTATGGATGATAAAGCCTATGAAGATCTACAAGATAACAACTATGCGGTGGGAATCCGTTATTTCTTCTAGATCCTATGGTTATCATTAATTTTTCAAAGGTCACTTATGTGACCTTTGTTATTTATGCACTTTGTTAACCGATGCTTTCTATTTTTGTTATAGAGCACTCGTTAGCCTTGAAAGATTATACAATCCCCAGTTTCTTCATTTTGCTGCGCAGGGTATTGGCATTGATGTCCAATAACTCAGCCGCACCTCCTGGACCATAGAGTTTTCCACCTGTAATCCTCAGTGCATGACTAATATATTTTCTGGTCATAACATCAAGGGGCACAAGTTTATCGCTCGCATAGTTTGGATCTATGATAACGGTTTTATTTGCTTGGGTCGTAATTTCCTCACCCTGATGTGGAGCAAGGAAGCCAAAATCTAACGGTCCTGAAGGTTGTTGTATTATCGCCCGTTCGAGCACGTTAATGAGTTCTCGGACATTTCCTGGCCAAGCGTATTGATTCAGAATATTCAATTGTTCCGGTGTAACTCTTGGTAATTGAGGCAGGTTGAACTTTGAACTCAGTTGCTCGATAAAATGCTGTACGAGTAAAGGAATGTCTGTACGTCTTTGTCTTAATGAAGGGATTTCAATAGGGAAAATAGCTAAGCGATACCAAAGATCTTCCCGAAACATTTCTCTGTGTACCATAGCTTGTAAATTTCTATGGGTGGCAGCCACTATACGAATATCCAGCTGTACAGCATCATGCCCACCCACACGGGTAATACTGCTATTTTGAAGCACACGGAGTAATCGAACCTGTGCGGATAGTGGTAGCTCACCAATTTCATCGAGGAAGATAGTGCCGCCATTGGCTTGTTCGAAGTAGCCAATTTTACGGGACTCAGCCCCAGTAAATGCCCCTTTTTCATAACCAAAGAGTTCGGAGTCAATCAAAGTATCTGGAATGGCGCCGCAGTTGACCTTGATAAAGGGCTTATCCGAACGTTCAGAAAGTTCGTGAATAGCATTAGCTATCACTTCTTTTCCACACCCCGTTTCACCCAGCATTAGGACGGTCGTATTAATCTTGGCAATAGATTGCACTTGCTGCATGACGTGTTTCAAGCCTGAATTGGCTCCCACTACGCCATTCTGGACATCCAGTGTTCTGCGAAGACTCACATTCTGCTTTGAGAGTGCTTCATTTTCTTTAAGTAAATTACGTCCGCGTAGATTTAGTGCAGTGATTAAGGCTAATGCATGCATATGCGGAGCAATTAAATCAGCATGACGAGGGCGAAAAACGCCTGTCGTTTTGGCATAAAATCCGACTATCCCAAGGTGGGTATTTTCGATAGACATTCTCAAAATGATCAGCGAACGAATACCACTGATCACCTTAGGCGCAACTAAAGCTGTGATTGGGTCGTGCTCAATATCATTAACAATTCTCACGCGTGGGCGTTGAGGATCATCTAAGCACTTAGCCAGTTCTTCAGGGATAGATATTTGCCTATCTAAGGTACATGATTGGTTAGCATTGACATGAGCAATAAATTGTATGTCATTAAATTGTTTGCGAAAAATATTAATAAATAGCCCATCAATAGGCAGTTCATCCCGAATAAACTCGAAGTAACTTTGCAGGGACTTTTCGAGTTGTAGGCTACTGCATAATCTCAGTGTCGATTCGTGATAAAAGTGTTTTTCCATTGATATTTCATGTTAATCATTAAGTATCGTGATTGTAGATCTTTATATTTCGTGATTCCGTGCCTCCAATCAAAGTTCCCCACTTAATTACCTCTTTTTAGGTGCTTGGCACAGCGCATGCACTTCCATGCTGACAAGTTCCAGCCATTATTGAAGGAAGTAAGCATGAGTAAAACTCAAGATATTGATACGGGCCGTCGGCAGTTGCTAAAAGGTGGGGCTGTGATGGCTGCGGGCTTTGGGGCTGCAATAGCCTTACCTGCAACAGCAAGTTGCGATGCTGTTCCTGAAGCATTCGACGAGATTGTAGATGTGCTGGTCGTCGGCAGCGGCTTTGCTGGTATGTCTGCAGCATTACAAGCAAGGGAAGTCGGTGTCAGTGTGATGGTTGTGGACAAGATGCCTGTCTTTGGCGGTAACTCAACAATCAATGGCGGTGCCATGGCTGTGGCGGGCTCTGAGTTGCAAAAACAGGCCGGAATTAATGATTCTGTCGATGAAATGGTCGCCGATATGATGCGAGCAGGTCGGGGCATGAACGATGTTGAGATGTTAAAACTGGTGTGTAATGGCACGGCTGAATCCTGTCAGTGGTTGATTGAACATGGGGTTAAGTGGAAACCTTTTGTGCAGCATTTTGGTGGACACTCAATACAACGAGTCTTGCAAACCGTTGAAAGTTCAGGGGCAGGTATTATCAGACCGCTGATTAACGCCGCGAGAGATAAAGGCGTGGTGATGAGAAATCAGACCAAGCTCGAAAGCTTTGTGAAAGATCTCGATGGTCGCGTGATTGGGGTCGAAGTTCGTGAAGGTTTTTATTTCCCTAATGAGCGAACCGGTAAAATACGTCGTATAGGCGCGCACCGTGGTGTTGTCATGGCAACGGGGGGCTTTGGTCGCGATATTGAATATCGCATGATGCAACTACCTGAGTTAAATAACGACTTAGATTCCACCAATCATGCTGGTGCAACTTCAGAAGCCCTAAAGCAAATGATGCTCTTAGGTGCTAACCCTATTCATTTAGACCAAATTCAACTCGGCCCATGGGCATCTCCCGATGAAAAAGGCTTTGGTACTGCATCCCAGTTCAACACGATTGCGACCTATCCCCACGGTATTGTGGTGGATGTGCGCACTGGTGAACGTTTTTTCAATGAACTTGCAGATCGTAAAGCGAGAGCTGACGCTATCATGACTCGCCGTGATGAACATGGTCAGCCTGTTTATCCTATTGGTTTCACTAATGCAGAAGGGGCTAGTAAGGCGCAAACCTTAGATTGGGGACTGAAATATAAGGTGATTAGTAAAGCAGAAACCTTAGACGAACTTGCTGCTATTTATGGTATGCCAGCCAAAGCACTAAAAGCTCAAGTCGCCCGTTGGAACGAAGCGGTAAAAAATGGTGTTGATAAAGAATTCGCACGTCCTCTGCAAGAAGCCATTGTGCTAGATAAAGGGCCTTGGTATGCCGTTCGTATGTGGCCAAAAGTTCACTATTGCATGGGCGGCGTTAAAGTGAATACCCGATCAGAAGTACTGCATTTAGTCACCAACCAAGCCATTCCAGGGCTGTATGCCGCAGGTGAAGCAACCGGAGGAATTCACGGTGCTAGCCGTTTAGGCGCTTGTGCTGTCGCAGAGGGCGTTGTTACTGGTCGCAACGCGGGCCGAAATTGTGCCGCGGCAAAGGCGGCGGTGCTTAAGCAAGCATAATTAGATTTTTATTAAAAATTACAATGTATTGGAGAATGGTAATGAATAAATCAGTGTTGATGGCATCGCTTACTTTAAGCCTACTCTCTGGGAGTGCTTTAGCGATGGAGCACGTTGTCCTCGATGGTAAACATTTAACGCAAGAACAAGCATGGGCAATCGCCGATGGCGCTAAAGTCAAGATTGCATCTCAAGCGAAAACCCAACTCGTTAAAGCTAATAGTTTGTTGATGGAAGCTGCTCGTTTAGGTAAGCCTGTTTATGGTCTTACTGTGGGCGTTGGTTTGAACAAAGATCACAAGTTATTTGATGCCAATGGCAAGTTAAGTGATGAAGTGCTTGAGGCATCACGTAACTTTAACTATAGCACTTTTCGAGCTCATAGTGCAGGAGTCGGTGACGCTGCACCGATTCGGTTAACTCGATTAGCCTTGGCGGTACGCTTAAATACTATGCTCGCGGGACAAACAGGGGTGCAACCTGTTGTGGCTGAACTCTATGAGGCATACCTTAACAAAGGGTTAACGCCAGTCATCCCCGCCCACGGTACTGTAGGTGAAGCGGATATTTTGCTCTCATCCCATGTCGGGTTAGCTATGGTGGGTGAGTGGGAAGTATTCTACAAAGGACAACGTGTTAGCAGTAAAGATGCTATGGCGGATGCCGGAATTACACCACTTGTGCCTATGGGTAAAGATGCGCTATCAATTCTGTCTAACAATTCGTTTTCAGTTGCTTATGCGATGCAAGGTTACCGTGAGGCCAAGCAATTACTCTCTATCTCGCCAACGCTATTTGGTTTAAGCCTTGAGGGATTAAATGGTAACGTGGCGCCATTTTTACCACAAACCAATGATATTCGTCCTTTCCCTTATATTAAAGCCAGCACAAGTGACATTCTAAAACAGTTAGATGGCAGTTATTTATGGCAGCTTAATGATGAACGTCCTTTGCAGGACCCTCTCAGTTACCGAACGACAGCATACACGTTAGCCAGTGCTGAACAAGCGTTAGCAGAATTGAATGATGTGGTAAATATTCAAATAAATCATTCGGATGATAACCCTGCAGTTATTGTTGGCGCATCGAATGAGTATGCGAAGTTTCCACAGGTTGCTAAGTATATTGTCGAAGGGCAAGGTGGTGTGTTCCCAACCACGAACTTTGAACCTTTGCCTGTTGCACTGGCAGTACAAAACTTGAGCGTGGCGTTGACGCATGTATCCCATAACAGTGTCATGCGCACTATCCACTTATCCGATGATCACTTTACTAAACTGCCACGCTTTTTAAGTGCTCCAGGTAATAATGGCCATGCTTTTGGCGCGATTCAAAAAGCTTTTGTAGATATGCAGGTTCGTAATAAACAGTTGGCGACCCCAGTGTCATTTGATGGGATTTCAATTGCGGGGGGAATTGAAGATACTTTCACTAACCTGAAGCTTGCTGCGGACAATTTGATCCAGATTGTCGACAACACACGTGTGATCTACGGTTTAGAGTTGCTGCATTCAAGTCAAGCAATTGATTTACGTAAGTTGGCCACTCCAGATCTTCATTTAGGTAAAGCGACCGAAGCCATGTACAAGGCTTACCGAGAAAAAGTGCCATTTGTTGCTCAAGATCGCCCATTCACGCCTGATATCCAAACTTCAACTGAATTTATCGCAAATTATTAATATGTTATGCGGGGCAGTATGCCCCGCTATAGGAAGAGTCTGATGTTAAAACCCTTATATACACTTTTACTTGGTTGCATGTTCATGCTGCCAATAACAACAAATGCGATGAATATTAAGGATTATCATAAGGATGTGATGACAAGTGAGAATGGTCAGGTCGACTGTACTGCCTGTCATGGTGATGTAAAGCGTAAGACCATACCTGATGCCGCAGTGTGCGCTAACTGCCATGGTTCTCCTCAGGATGTGGCTAAACTGACTAAGCGACCTGAAGACGCGGGGCATTCGGTTGAGCCCAATCCCCATGACAGTTTACATTACGGTTCTGATTTACCATGTACTTACTGTCATCAAGAACATAAAGAAAGCAAAGTTTATTGTAATCAATGTCATGAATTTACTTATCCTAAAATGAAGCGATAGTTTTAAGATTTTGTCACTTTGCTTTGTCGTCTATTTTATTGGGCAATGCACTCGCCGAAGGTGAGTGCATTTTTTGCAAAAAAAAGAGTAAACCAAAACGGTTTACTCATACGGAAATGGGTCGTTAAAGCTTGCCAAAATCACTCAACTGATGAGGAGCAGGCATATAATCTCAGCATTAACTTAATTAGCCCTTAAAGCTCATATTTATCTTAGGGTGTCGCCTCGGTTTAAGCTGATGAGCTTATCCAGTATGCGTTCTCCATCCATGCGGATGCCGTTGTGCTCATATTCTGATGTTAACCAATACTTTAGCCTGCCAACTTGTTTTGTGGTTTCTAAACTGTATTGCATCTCTACAAACATATCTTCACTGTAAATGGCTGCTGCAACAGGGACTCGGTTTTGTGCCAGTTGCTCTAAATTGTAAAGTGCTGGCCAATCTGATTTATGGGCAAGGATTTCTGCCGCGGCTTTAAGCGGCACTAAGTGACTAAATTGGTCAAACATCCATGGGTATATCATCTCACCTGTGAATAAAAACGGTTTACCTTGTTGATAGTTAAAGGCGGGGAATTGCTGTCTAACCCTGTGTGCGGACCATTGTGAAGCCGAGTGTTGACAGTAGATGGCTTCATGCAACAGGGCAAAAATCGGGTTAGTGTTGTAATCGAGCATTTGACCGAAATGATTTAAAAATAACGGGTTAACGACTGTCCCTGAAGCCGTGTTGATCAAGGCTTGCTCAAGCAAATAATAAACCGATTCAGGCCCCTGCTCCATTCCAATATTAATCCCCAGTAGTTGTAACATTTCAACCGTGAGGCGTTCACCCGTTGCCAAATACACTTCATTTTCAAGCAAATGTTTTGCTAAGCGAGTGACGAGATGTTGAGCATCGTGGAAGCGTTGGAAAAATTGTTTATTCTTCGCCAGTACGCGTTGATAAGTCGCAAGATAGACGTCGTCGCTGCTACGGGTTAATGATGGTATGCCACCCGTGATATAGGCTTCGCTGACGCCTTGAGGGGCGGCGCTTAAATAATGTAACACGCAAAATCCCCCGAAACTTTGGCCGAGAATCGCCCACTTATCGGCGGGACAAAGCTGGGCACGAATCGTTTCGGCATCACGAATGATATTGTCAGCCCTGAAATGGCTTAGGTAATCCGCTTGAGCTGCGGGATCTAAATGTTGCAGGCTTTGGTAATTAATCGGTGTTGATAAGCCTGTACCACGTTGATCGAGTAATAACACTCGATATTCTTTTAATGCGCGGCGGATCCAGCCGCTGTTGCTGGCGGGACGCATGGCCGCAAATCCAGGGCCGCCTTGAAAAAATACGATATAAGGTAGTTTTTTATCTTTGTTTTCTGGGCTACAGAGTTCTCTGGCAAACACTTGGATTTGCTCTGCAATTGGATTTTGATAGTTGAGGGGCAAGGTAAAAGTGTGTTTCTTCGCCAGCACTCCGGCGAGAATAATATCGGGTTTCATCAAACAACCTTAATGGCAGAGGATCATGTTATTGTGATTGGCAGATTGTATACCCAAATAAGCTGAAGATGCAGCAACCTAGGCTACCTGAAACGCGTATCTTCAGCTAACTTGGGTATAGAAAAAATAGTTTATGTCGTAAGCTAGGATTATTTGATTAGCTTTTGGTGAAGATCAATTTTTTGGATACAAATTTGAGCCATGATGAGTTTCTTAGCGTAATCTATCGCTTATGGATAACACGAGATTGAAGCTATGAAGTATCAGATTATTCCAGTGACACCTTTTCAGCAAAATTGCAGCTTGATCTGGTGTGAAAAAACCAAGGGTGCTGCGGTTGTGGATCCTGGCGGTAATATTGACAGGATCCAAAACGAAGTGGCGAAACTTGGACTCGTCCTTGAAAAAATCCTCCTTACCCATGGGCATATCGATCATGTCGGTGGTGCAAAAGCCCTAGCGAAAGCCGCTAATGTGCCGATTATTGGCCCGCATATTGCTGATAAATTCTGGATTGATAACTTACCTAAGCAAAGCCAAAATTTTGGTTTTCCCCATTGCGATGCCTTTGAACCGGATCAATATCTACAGGATGGCGATATTGTTAAAGTGGGCGAGCAAAGTTTATCTGTGCTGCATTGCCCTGGGCATACGCCGGGACACATTGCACTTTTCTCTGCCCAATCTAAGTTGGCGTGGGTGGGGGATATTTTGTTTCGAAGTTCTATCGGTCGCACCGATTTCCCCCAATCAAATCATCAGGATTTAATTCACTCGATCACCGAAAAACTGTGGCCCTTAGGTGCCGAGGTTGAATTCATTCCTGGGCATGGTCCTATGTCGACCTTTGGCGAAGAGCGCGAGCATAACCCCTTTGTCGCGGACCAACTTTTACTGTAATTGAGACGCCATTCAGCATTGCTTGATTTGTGAGCGATAATCACTCGCAAATCAAATGATTATTTCAGCTAATAAACCAACCTTTTTTATGTTTTCTGTTTTTCCTTCTAGACTTAAAGCAGTTCTTCCGTCTACTGGGGTAAGTATGAAAACAAAAACAATGATGAGCGTGGTCTTTTCGACCATAGTCGCGAGTGCCGTGATTTCTGCGGTATTGAGCTTCAATGTTAAGTCTAAAATCGATCTCTTTAATGATGCGGCTAGCGTCCGATATCAGTCCTATCAAGTTGCCGATGAGTTAAGACAAAGTTCCGATGACCTAACGCGTCTCGCTCGAACTTACGCTGTTACGGGTGATGAAAAATACGAAAAAATGTATATGGATATTTTGGCTATCCGTAATGGTGAGAAGTCTAGACCTGAAAAATATCATCAGATTTACTGGGATTTGGTGCTGAGCTATGGCGATAAGCCAAAACCCGACGGTGCTAGCATTGCGATAAACACACAAATGAAGTCCCTCGGTTTTTCTGATGAAGAATTCCGTTACCTTGAACAAGCTCAGCAAAACTCAGATGCGTTAGTCGCCCTCGAAGTGAAAGCCATGAATGCCGTCAAAGGTATTTTTATGGACCCCAACACCCAAACTTACACGATCAAAGGTGAGCCTAACTTAACTATGGCGAGGGAGTTATTACATAGCGACCAATACCACAGAGAAAAAGCTAAGATCATGCAGCCGATTGATGAGTTTTTTACAGCATTGGATAAACGTACCGATGGTGATGTGAATAACCGACTCGATTCCCTGCATGCAGCATTAAACTGGTCCCAACTGGTGTTATTTATCGTGATTTTAGCCGCCGTTGGCGGATTTATTATCGTTAAGAGCCGGATTGTGACTCCCTTAGTGCAGACCTGTAGTGAGTTGCTCGACATTCAGCGCTCTAAGAATCTTGCGCGGCGGATCTCTGTCACCACTCAGGGAGAGATTGGCGAAATCGTTAATCAAATCAACTTGTTTATCTCTTCCCTTGCCAGTTCCTTATCGACAACGGATGGCATTGCAAAAGAGGTGGCTGATTTAGCGAAGCAAACTAAAGCATCAATTCAAATTTCGCGTGAAAGCTCAAATCGGGTGGCGAGGGAACTGGATGCCAGCGCCAGTGCGATGGAAGAAATGACCACGACGTTAGTGCATGTGAGTGAGAGTACGTCGAACGCTGAAAGTCGCGCCGCTGAAAATGAAGCGCATGTCACTGTGGGTAAACAGACGGTATCGGAAGCGTTGAAAGCCATGTCGGTATTGGAAACTGAGTTTACCAATACTCAAGACTCTATGTCGCATTTAGTGAACGAAAGCACCCAAGTCAGTAATGTGTTGAGTGTGATTAAGGCGATTGCAGAGCAGACGAATTTGCTGGCACTGAATGCCGCGATTGAAGCCGCAAGGGCCGGTGAGCAAGGGCGAGGTTTCGCTGTGGTGGCCGATGAGGTTAGATCATTAGCCCAGCGAACCCAAGATTCCACTAAGGAAATCGATGATATTGTCGCAAGCCTTCAGAGTCGTACAAATCAAGTGGGCACATCTGTGACTCAAGCCGCGACGCTTATGCAAAAAGCGGGAGTAGAGCTGCAACGTATCGTGGCAGTATTTGAGGATATTCGTCACAGTACGGAAGCGATTCATGGGATCAATACTCAGGTTGCCGCTTCAACCGAAGAACAATCCTTAGTTTCTAAAGAAATCGCTTCGAGTATGATGGTGATCCGCGATAATTCCCGTGAAGTATCACAGATTATCGAGCAGATAGAATCGACCTCAATTAGCCTAGACAATCAATCCCAAATACTACGTACTAAGGCGGGGGAATATCAGTTTTAGATGAGATGTGGTTGATTTACGAACGAACGCCACTCAAGACACGGATGTCAATCCTTCCTCTTCGAATCCTCCCCTGAACATATTTTATGCTTCAACACTTTTTGACATCTATTACTCCTTTCAATACGTACACGCCTTTGCTAACTTGGTTGCCCATGTGTTTAATGCCGAGCGTTTGGCGAAGCGGTTTTATTTGCTGATAAAACTTGCGTCAAGCTTTGATGACAAATAGACGTCGATAGCTGCGTTATTAACGGCTGATCGTTTCAATAGCGATAAGCGCATTAAATTTTTAAATCTCCCTAACCCAATGGAGTCCTTGCGGATGGATCACCAAATCGAAGATTTACTAGAGCATTGGCTACCGCTGGCGGATGACGCTTGGGTGCTTGCGGTGATCACCCAAATTCAAGGTTCGGCCTATCGCAAACCCGGTGCCATGATGTTGTTCCATGAGTTTGGTCAAGGCGTGGGTATGTTAAGTGGCGGCTGTTTAGAAGCCGATTTACGCCGTCATGCTCAAAATGCCATGCAGACTAAGCAAGTCATGTGTGTCACCTATGATGCAAGCGATGAGTCCGATGCCAGCTATCGACTCGGTTGTGGTGGCATAGTAGATATCATGTTGATCCCTCTGCTAAAAGAGAATCATGATCTTGGCTTAGTTGAGCTAGTGCAGGCATTTCGCCACGGTCGGTCGGGTTTTTACCAATTGCCTTTAGTCAAAGCGGGGACGGATGCGCGCCAGTATCACGCTGCGTTTTATTCTGAGGAGTTGACGCCGTTCCCCGCCAGCGATTTTGTTCGCACGGGCGTCTTCACCCAAGACGCGGGAGAATCACTGATTATTCCCTTGAGACCAAGATTCCATCTTGGGATCTTTGGCGGTGGTATCGATGCTAAGCCCGTTGCCGCCATGGCCCACACTTTAGGTTGGCAAGTGACTGTTTTCGATGGTCGTACCGCCTATGCCAGAGCGGCGGATTTCCCCCATGCCCATATAGTGAAACTGACCGCGGGGGAATTAACCGCGAATCATATCGCTCAATTGGATTGCGCCGTGGTGATGAACCATAACTTGGGCTTAGATGCTACAGCATTAAAGGTCATTCAAGCGCATCCGCTAGCCTATATCGCCTTGCTTGGTCCTGCCCATCGACGGGATAAAGTGCTTGGAATGGCAGGGCTCAGTACTGAATCTTTTTCTGGGGTATTTTCTGCTCCCGCGGGGCTTGCCCTTGGCGGCGAGTTACCGAGTGCCGTTGCGTTAAGTATTTTGGCCCAGTGCCACGGGGTGCTCCATGGTGCGACCTTAAAACATCTCGATGAGATAATGCGTTGATGACATTGCCGCCAGTGCAAAAGCCTTCTGTACTAATGTCTACAGCGCCAAAGTCGACAGCGCTAACGTTGACAGAGAAAACGCCACTTTCATCCAAGCGCCTGCTGATTGTGGTACTTGCGGCGGGTGAGAGTAAGCGCTTTGATGGGGTAAAGTTAGCGCAACTTCTACCATCACATAGCGCTACGGAAATTCGCGAACAAACCATCATTAACACTCATGTTGAGCGTTTACAGCAGCTTAGTTGCCAAGATTTAGGTTTGGATCGCAAAGACACTCATTCGCTCCAGCATACGCCTTTGTTAATCATACTCGGTGCTCATCAGTACATATTGCAGCCATTATTAGTCGAGCTTCATTCCCGCCAACCCTTTGATATTTTAGTTAATCCACAGTGGCAAACAGGCTTGGCATCCTCAGTGAGTTTGGCGGCAAGCTATGCCAAAGAGCAGGGCTTTGATGCCATGCTGCTGACATTGGCAGACCAAGTGGCCTTGAGTGCAGACGATTATCGACAACTGATTTGGACATGGCATGAAACCGGTAAAGACGTTGCCGCCCATTACTTGGATGATTTAGGCGTACCTGCTATTTTTAATGCCTCTACATTACCGCAGTTCACTCACTTGAGTGGTGATCGCGGGGCGAAATCGATTCTAAAACAACAAGCACAGCGGGGAGCGTTAGTCGCTATAACACTACCCCGCGCCGCAATTGATATTGATACCCAAGCCGATCTTGCGTCGTGGTTGGCACTTAAGGAGTGAGTTATGGCAGAAGTATTATCAACCACTGCAGTTATCAAGGAAGCCAGTACCGCCGCTTCCACCCAAACACTTTTCATCAACGGTAAATCATTTACCTTAGATGCCGATCCTAAAATGCCAATCCTGTGGGCGTTACGGGATATTTTAGGGCTCACGGGCACTAAATATGGTTGTGGTGCAGGGCTATGCGGTGCTTGCACTGTGCATTTAGACGGCCAACCTGTGCGCGCCTGTTTAACCAGTTTGGGGCAGGCACAAGGAAAACGTCTGACAACAATTGAAGGGCTGGATAATCAAAAGCTTAAAAATGCATGGGCCGAACATAACGTGCCCCAGTGCGGCTATTGTCAGGCGGGACAACTGATGTCGGCTGCGGCGTTAGTGGCGCAGCATCCGAAACCTTCTGCAGAACAAATCAACTCTGCCATGTCGGGGAATATCTGCCGCTGCGGCACCTATCCTAGGATCAAAGCCGCACTGCAAAACTATGCCAAACAGGAGGGCTAATATGAGTACTTTTACTGCCGTAGAAAATATCAGCCGCCGCGATGTGTTAAAACTGTTTGGCGCAGTAGGGGGCGGACTTGCATTAGGGGCGAGTGGATTAACTTGGAGCCCCATGGCGTTGGCGCAGGATAAAGAAGCGCGGCTGAATCTGTTTATTGCCATTGGTGAAGACGACAAAGTGTACCTCACTTGCCATCGCTCCGAGATGGGACAGGGGATCAGAACCGGCATTCTGCAAGTCTTAGCCGAAGAGTTAGACGCGGATTGGGATAAAATTGTCCCTATTCAAGGTTTAGCTGATAAACGTTATGCCAGCCAAAACACTGACGGTAGCCGCAGTATTCGCGAAAATTACGACCGCATGCGCCAGATGGGGGCGATGGCAAGAACCATGCTTGAGCAGGCCGCCGCCGCACGTTGGAAAGTTCCCGTGAGCGAGGTGCATACCGCCGACCATAAAGTGTTGCATGCTAAAACAGGCCGCTCGGCCAAGTTCGGCGAGTTAGCGTTAGCCGCATCAGAGCAACCCGTACCTGCCGTTGAGTCGTTAACCTTTAAAGAGGTTAAAGATTTCAAGCAGATTGGTGCATCACGTCAAATCGTTGATATGGATGCCATGTTAAGCGGCAGCGCGATTTATGGTTACGATATCAAACTCGATGGCATGCTTTACGCCAGCATAATACGCCCGCCCGTGCTCGGGAGCGATGTGGCAAGCTTGGATGATACCGCAGCGCGCAAAGTGGCCGGTGTCGTGGATGTGTATCGTTTGCCCGCCGCTAAGGGCGCTCCCGCGTTTCAGGCTTTGGGCGGCGTTGCTGTTATCGCCACAAACACGTGGAGTGCCCTCGAAGGCCGCAAGGCATTAAAGATTACTTGGACTCAGGCCGACAACAGCCAGCATGATTCAAGCCTTTATTTGAAAGAGTTGGTCGAGCGAGTACAGCAAAACGGTAATGTTGTGCGCCAAGTTGGCGATGAGGTCAAAAACTGGCCCGAAGCGAATACGTTAAAGGCTGTTTATACCGTGCCTTATTTAATCCATTCCTCTATTGAGCCGCCCGTTGCAACTGCCCATGTGACTGAAAAGGGTTGTGAAATCTGGGCATCGACCCAAACGCCGCAAAGTACCCAGCAAAATGTGGCCGCTGCGCTGGGTATGGAAGAAGATGCGATTAAAGTGAATGTCACCCTATTGGGTGGTGGTTTTGGGCGTAAATCTAAACCTGATTTTAGCGTTGAAGCCGCGCTGTTATCGAAGCAATTCAAGCGTCCAATTAAAGTGAGTTGGAGCCGCGAGGATGAGATCCAAAACGGTTATTACCATGCCATCAGTGCTCAGTCCTATCAGGCACTGTTTGATGCCAGCAACAAACCGACCGCGCTTTTAGCCCGTACGGGATTCCCATCGATCAGTTCAACCTTTGCTGAAGGGGTGGAATATCCCTCTGGCGGTGAGTTGGATTTAGGCTTTGTGGATGTGCCCTTTGCTTTGCCAAATTTAAGATACGAAGCGGTAAAAGCGCAGGCGCACAGCCGTATTGGTTGGATGCGCTCTGTGTGTAACATTCAGCACGGTTTTAGTGTTGGCAGTTTTGTCGATGAAATGGCTCATAGGGCACAAGTCTCTTGCCCAGACATGTGGCGTGGTCTGTTAGGTGAAGTAAGGCGTGAGACCTTTACCGACCAACAGTTCACCTACGGCAACTATGGCGAAGAACTCAATCGTCATCCCGTGGACGTTAGTCGCTATTTTGGGGTCATTGATGCGGTCGAAAAAGCCCAAACTAAGGCACCCAAGGCGGGCAAAAATCAGGGCTGGGGTTTTGCCGTGCACCGCAGTTTTGTCAGTTATGTCGCCGTGGCTATGCTGGTGGAAGTTAGTGAGGATAAACAGCTTAAAGTGCTAAATGCCATCGCTGCTATCGATGCGGGCACAATAGTTAACCCCGATAGGGTAAAAGCCCAGACAGAAGGTGCGATTATATTTGGCCTGAGTTTAGCCTTGATGGGGGAAATCACTTACAAAGAGGGTAAAGTGCAGCAATCGAATTTCCACGATTATCCTTTGCTGCGACTTCCCCAAACCCCCGATATGGAGATCATCATTATTGCATCCGATGCGCCGCCCGCAGGCGTGGGTGAGCCGGGTGTGCCGCCCGTTACCCCGAGTTTAACCAATGCGATTTTTGCGGCGACGGGGCAGAGGATCCGCGATCTTCCCGTGAATAAACTATTACGAGTGTAGGGCACTGCAGAAGGGTTAACTGAAAGCTGTTTGAACAAAAAAGCGCCTAATAAGCGCTTTTTTCGTTTTTTTACCACAAAAAATTTGCTTGTTAGCGATTTTACGGGCATTAATGCCGAAAATTAGCAATAGATCAGGTTTTTGTTACCAAAATAGAGGTAATTTAACCAATATGTTTACCCAAGCTACCTCAAAATACACATTTTAGAGCGCCCAAGGGTATAAACTTCCGTGAATAGAATTACTAAAGGGGTCATCCATGGAAAATCGTTGGCAAGTCGCTATTTCTGCCGGCCTATTGGCGGCTATTTGGTGTGGCGTCGCAGATGCTTTTCATCTGGTCACTTGGATCGGCTTTTTAGGTTGTAGCACTTTTTTTGCTCAACCTAAGGCTGGCTTTCAGGGCGTGATGATGGCGTGGTGCACAAACCTGTCCGGTGTATTTTGGGCTTGGCTCATTATCTCGGGTAGCAGCTTTTTTATTTCGCCCGTATTTGGGTATATTTTTACCGGCATAGCCACTTCGGCCATGTGTTTACAGGCAAGTTATCAAAAGCTTAGCTTTATTCCCGGCGCATTTATTGGCTGTTGCACTACCTTTGCTATGGCGGGTGATGTGGCCAATGTCGTGCCGTCGTTGATCATTGGTGGCTTATTAGGTTTTAGCATGAGCCTGTTAACAGGGCAGTTGGTTACTCTGACACAAAAGTGGTCTGCCGCCACACGTAACCAAGTTGCTAGCGCGGATTAGCATAATACCTGCTCAGATCTTATGACTGACATAGTTGTCGTGGCGATCTGAGCTATACTGCTGATTTAGTGCCAAATAGCATTTTGTTCTTAGGAATTATCAAGATGAAACAAATCCAGTTTCGTACCATTGATGCCATATTGATCAAGTTCAGTCTCAACGGAAAGTTTTGGGTAGTGTGTTCTATGGTGGCGCTGATCACGGCCGCCGTGGCGCTTGTCAACTATCAACATGCGCACCGTAACCTTGAGCAGGCCTCTATCGCTCGGGTTCAAGCTAGCGTCGATACCTTAGCGCAAGTTGCAACGGCGCAAAAGCTACAAGCTGACGCCTTATCTCAATTTGCCAGCCAATACGGGTTAACTGTAACTTCAAGGCAAAGTGACGCGCAGCGTCAAGGGGATAAAGTGACGGTCAGCGCCAGTGTGTCAGGTCAAGCCTTACAACTGACGCAGAATGTCCATGAGTGGGAAGCCGATGCGCGTAGCGATGCTAACTTTATGTTCTGGTTAGCGTTAGTGGGTTTGTTGCCTTTATTCCAACTGAGTTACTGGATTTCGACTTCACTCGGTGGTGGATTATGGGACATGTACTTAGCCATCAAACGCTTAGCCGATGGTGATTTGAGCTTTAGATTAAACTTCTTTGGTACTGACGATTTCAGTTTGATTGCTCGGGAAATCGATCGCTGCGCCGACAATATGAGTGAAATGGTGTCAGCCATTGGCAAAAATGCACAGACCTTATCATTGGCATCCGATGAATTTAATCAACAGGCGGCCACCAGTGATAAACTGATTGGGTTCCAACATCAATTCCTCGATTCCGTTGCCGTGGCGATGGCACAAATGACCTCAGCGATTGAAGAAGTCTCTGTTAATGCGAGTAATACTTCGTTGCAAACCAAGGAAAATTCAAGCCAAATGTTGGCCAGTCGTGGGCGTATTAGCCATACAGTGGAAAGCATTGGTTTACTCTCAACTAAGATTGGTGCGGCGTTTTCATCGGTGGAACAATTGTCTAAGGATGCGGCGAGTATCGATGCTGTAGTCACAACCATTAACAGTATTTCCCAGCAAACCAATTTGTTAGCCTTAAATGCGGCCATTGAAGCGGCCCGTGCCGGTGAGCAAGGTCGTGGCTTTGCTGTGGTAGCCGATGAAGTGCGTACCTTAGCGGGTCGAACTCAACAGGCCACGGTAGAAATTCAGGCCATGATTGAAGGCTTACAATCTGGCACGACTCGTTTATCTAGCATTACCATGGAGATAGTCGATCAGGCCGATGAAGGTCGCAGTGCGATTATCGCCGTCGGTGATGATGTTCAAGGTATGGCGCAATCGGTCAATGCGGTATTTGATATGAGCAGCCAAATTGCCGCCTCGGCGGAAGAGCAGAGTGTCGCCGCGCGGGATATTGCCGGACAATTGAATGAAATCCGCCATCAGTCGGAAACTATCAAACAAACAGCCCAGCGCAGTGTGACCTTAGCCAATGATCTGCACCATGCCTCGGTCGAGTTAGATGGCATTTTAAAGCAGTACCGCACGAGTTAATATGTCACCTTTAATGTGAGTCGTCGGCATGGGGTGTTGAGCAATAACGCCCGATACTGAGTCTCATGTTAAGTAGTAACGTATCATCCGACAATGGCGGAAATCTTAGATTTCCGCCATTTTAATTTGGAAGTACCCAAAGAACTATTTAGTTATATTGCCCTATTCCGTTCTATCAGCGTGACATTATCTAAATTGACGGTCATAGATTTCAGGGGAGAAAGTTATGTCTGAAAATGTCCTTTTTTGCGGAGGGTATTTCACTGTGGTTGGCGGTGGAAATCTGTGTTTTGTAAAAATAGAATTTGGGGAAATTGATGGTTTCTATATGGCTGATTGTGTTAACCTTTATCGGAAATATTTAAGAAAAATATCAAGCAATTTTAAATTGTTTGTTGATGATAAACGTTCACTAGAGTATCACTTGTTCGCCTCGGTCAATTAAAATTGGCTTGGGACGCCGCTTAACGTTAGGCAACAATAATTATGAATAACGATCCATTTCGAAACCCGACAGATACCGAAATAGCCAGCGCTGAAAGCAAACTGGGCATCAGTTTTCATGACGACTACCGATCATTTTTGAAGTCTGGCAGCGATGTTGCAAACGCTACCTTTGAGCCTGCGGTAATTTTACCCGGCTCTGGCCATCTTGATATCTTTGACATTGCTGAAACAGCCTGGAATGTCATGGGTCTTCCAAGAGACCTTTTGCCATTCATCGAGGATAATGGCGACTATTTCTGCATAGCAAAGACGGGTGAGATAATTTATTGGTCTCACAACGGCAGCACTAAGGAAGAATGGCCGAATCTTTCTGCATGGCACAAGCAGGTTTGTGTAGACCTTGAGTAACTGTGATAGCCTAAATAGTGGTTCAAATCGTTCGCTCCGCTCTCAGTGATGGGTTAAAGCCTGCCCCTTAGCCAAACGTTAACCCATACAAGCATTTAAAGCGGGATTGCTAACAGTTTGCTCGACTTCGCTTCGCTACACAATTTTAGCAAACGATTATCAGCCCCTTAAATGGGCGTTAAGCATTATGAGCAAATATCGAGATAAATTCGAATATCCGGAAAATCCAGCAAGTGCTGAAGAAATTCAGGCTCTTGAGAAATGGTTAGGAACAGATCTTCCGAGTGAGTATAAGAAGTTCTTGCTTGAAACTAATGGGGCAGAAACTCCGATTGGCGTGCAAGAACCAGATGACTCAGTTGTGCTCTGGAGCGTTAAAGAGATATCCGAATTAACAGAAGCCTATTGCTACGAGCAATACTTGCCTGGGTTGGTTGCTATTGGTTCAGATGGTGGGGGAGAGTCAATTGTCTTCGATACCACACATAATATAAGTTCAGAAGACTGGCCAGTTTATAGGGTACCTTTCGGCGATTTAACGAAAGAGTCTATGGTATTGTTGGCGGAAAATTTCAATGAGTGGGTTTCCAGTGGTTATTCGCTCAAGTTCTAAAATGTTTAACAAGGCCAGTCAATCTGACCTCCGTAAACTGTCTTCTTTTTTGCAAAAAGACGTAAAAAAGCTTCCAACTCACTCCGGCAGTTGCTGGCGGCGTTGGTATGACTCCCCACGTCAAGTAGAGCACACAAATATCGGCCTAATTATTTAAGCCTTATTTTTACGTTACTCAAAAGTATTGAGTTAACGCAGTAGATGAAGCAAGTAACTTCGTCGGTTGTCATGCTGATATCCGTGGATTACTTATCTTTCGACAAGCAGCGCCTACCTTACTTTATCCGCCGTGGCACCTGTCTTCAGTCTATGTACGTGGTTCAATACAGGGTTAGCCGTATTGCCATC
>NZ_JAKKRW010000050.1:0-958 GCF_025653905.1 Shewanella sp. SM71 | reverse complement strand
CGCAAGTTACTACGTCCTTCATCGCCTCTGACTGCCAAGGCATCCACCGTATACGCTTAGTCGCTTAACCATACAACCCAAATGAGTTTCACTCATCTGCGCCGCATTGCGACCAGCTTGGTTTTACTTGTCTCACTTCTGACCAAAGAAGTGGACGCGCCTTAGACGTAAACTATTCAATAAAGAATAATTTACTTTTGAATATTCAAGACACTTAATAAAGTGTTTGAGAACTCATGTTCAATGCTTKCGCATTAAACGTTTTGTAATTAATCACATGACAGACTCATGCAATTAAATACTATCAGCTTTCCAAATTGTTAAAGAGCGGGCTTAAAAAAGCCAAAGATAATTTTTAAGTTTATCTTTGGCATCTCTATCCATAGTGCATATGCCTTATTACTTTTCAATAAAAGGATTGGTTTGCCAAATCGAGTTATCCGCGGCAAATTAACGCGACGTTTAGTTCACTAAACGAGTGTTAATTTAACAAAGGAGAACGAAGATTTGGTGGGTCAGAGTGGACTTGAACCACCGACCTCACCCTTATCAGGGGTGCGCTCTAACCAGCTGAGCTACAGACCCATCTTTGATAAACCTATTTAACTAGGTCCATCTTTTACTCTTTCTTCTATCAAGCAAATCTGTGTGAACACTCAAAAGGTACACGGATGTACCGAATGTCGAAAATGCAGGAGCATTTTTCGACCAAACATTAAGTTAGTCGTATAGGTAAGGAGGTGATCCAGCCCCAGGTTCCCCTAGGGCTACCTTGTTACGACTTCACCCCAGTCATGAACCACAAAGTGGTGAGCGCCCCCCCGAAGGTTAAGCTACCCACTTCTTTTGCAGCCCACTCCCATGGTGTGACGGGCGGTGTGTACAAGGCCCGGGAACGTATTCACCGTGGCATTCTGATCCACGATTACTAGCGATTCCGACTTCATGGAGTCGAGTT
>NZ_JAKKRW010000049.1:0-930 GCF_025653905.1 Shewanella sp. SM71 | reverse complement strand
AACGCACCTTATATGGATTCACTTACGTTCATCATACTGACACCCTAGCACTTACCCGATTGTGGTTATCAGGAAGAACGTCCTCTCACGATTCTGTTCCCATTCGGCATAAAGCCAAATATCGTTACATTGTCAGACTCGCTGCTTTATTCAGAGTCTTAGGGTCATCTGGTGATACAGATGGTTCACTCTTATCGCTGTGAACAGCGCTTCATACGACCTCAGGTCGCACGGACAAAAGCGTGTTAGGTCATCAGCTATAACAGGTGAATTTCGCATAGAAATTTCTATGGTGTAACGCCTTGCTCAGCTGCATTTTTGGAGTAGAAGCTTTTGTGTTATCAAACAAAAAAGAAGGAACGGAAAAATGTCAGATGCAGCAATTTGTTATGTTCGAATTCTAATAATACTATCAACATATTGATGGACCATTATTCAACTTTCACATAGAAGCAATTACATTTACAACTGAAAAGACCAATTTGAGGATCTTTAGGTGTAACGCCCTTACGTTTAGCTTGTGAGTTAGCAACTTCTACAGCGTGCTTAATCTCATTAATTTCTTTGCTAGATAGCCTTCTCGTATGCCCATGTACAGGACATCGTTCTCGTTCTCCATCACCCGATATTCGCTCTCCTGACATATTGATGCCCTCTTTCTAATTTCTACCGCTTTAAACATAGACATAATGACTCCCCACAAAGATGCTGATCTCCAATCAATCGTGGATTAGCTTAAAGCCAGAGCCATAATAGTTTTGTCAAAGAAACTAAAAATTGGAGATCAGCATGATAAAACATAACATACTTTTCATTGGCTTAGATACTCATAAAGAATTCGTCGAAGTCGCCTATATCGAAGACCATTATGGTGCACAATCGGTACATTATGGCCGCGTTTCTAGTGCAAAAGCATCCATCACTAAATTA
>NZ_JAKKRW010000047.1:0-1142 GCF_025653905.1 Shewanella sp. SM71 | reverse complement strand
ATGATTTTAGCTACTACACCAGCACCAACTGTACGACCACCTTCACGGATTGCGAAGCGTAAACCTTCGTCCATCGCGATTGGGCAAATCAGAGTCACTACCATTTTGATGTTGTCGCCAGGCATTACCATCTCTACGCCTTCTGGCAGTTCGATAGTACCGGTTACGTCAGTTGTACGGAAGTAGAACTGTGGACGGTAGCCTTTGAAGAATGGAGTGTGACGTCCGCCTTCTTCTTTTGACAGAACGTAAACTTCTGATTCAAAAGTGGTGTGTGGGTTGATTGAACCTGGTTTAGCCAATACTTGACCACGTTCTACGTCATCACGCTTAGTACCACGTAATAACACACCACAGTTCTCACCTGCACGACCTTCGTCAAGCAGTTTACGGAACATTTCTACACCAGTACACGTTGTTTTAGTCGTTGTGCGAACACCAACGATTTCAACTTCGTCACCCACTTTAACAATACCACGCTCAACACGACCAGTAACTACTGTACCACGGCCTGAAATTGAGAATACGTCTTCGATTGGCAGTAGGAACGGCTTATCGATGTCACGTTGTGGTTCTGGAATGTAAGAATCCAGTGCTGCGGCTAATTCAAGGATCTTAGCTTCCCACTCTGGTTGACCTTCTAGGGCCTTCAGAGCTGAACCTTGGATTACTGGTAAATCATCACCTGGGAAATCGTATTCTGACAGAAGTTCACGCACTTCCATTTCAACCAATTCCAGTAACTCTTCGTCATCTACCATGTCACATTTGTTCATGAACACGATGATGAAAGGTACGCCAACCTGACGAGAAAGCAGGATGTGCTCACGAGTCTGTGGCATTGGACCGTCTGTAGAGGCAACTACTAGAATCGCGCCGTCCATCTGTGCAGCACCAGTGATCATGTTTTTAACATAGTCAGCGTGGCCTGGGCAGTCTACGTGTGCGTAGTGACGTGAAGGCGTGTCATATTCGATGTGAGAGGTATTGATCGTAATACCGCGCTCACGCTCTTCTGGAGCGTTATCGATTTGAGAGAAGTCTTTAGCTTCGCCACCGTAGGTCTTAGCCAGTACGTGAGAGATAGCTGCAGTCAGTGTGGTTTTACCATGGTCAACGTGACCAATGGTGCCCACGTTTAC
>NZ_JAKKRW010000046.1:0-1260 GCF_025653905.1 Shewanella sp. SM71 | reverse complement strand
GCCAACTATTCGTTCATTTTTCAATAAAAAGAGTTCCGACCCCGGTAATTGCTTCATCAGTAGCGACAACACTTTATGCATATCTTCGGGATGGCAATAACAGTCGAGATTTGAATAATATCCGAAATAAAACCTGTCTGTATCACACGATATATATGGCCTCTTGTGGGTCACTTTTATCATATGGGGGTGTCCACGCTTGATAGCACTTATTGAGGTGGTTTCTACATTTTTAAAACCAGTAAAGAACAATGCCCCCAGAGCCATTCCACCTACACCAACCAGCGCTGCTGGGCCTAAAAAGGCCACCCCGACAATACAAACCACCACACCAAACCAAGCCAGCCCCCGCACTACCGCATAGGCTGCATCCGGAATAGCATCATGATAGGTGGTGACCAGCCCCTCGGTGGTGAGCCGATAGTGGTACTGTTTGTCAGCCAACCAGAGGTAGCGCATAAATGGCCCAAAAATCATCGCTATGATGAGAAAATAATACCATTGCTCAAATCCATACCAGTATGTCACCAACCCAACTAGAGCCGTAATCCCGCACGGAATAAGGACCATGATCCACCCAATGCCATACACAGTCGCTACCTTAATATCCCACTCATAGAGGGTGGGCGCCTCTCGCACCCGCTGCTGACGCAACTGATAGAGCCGGTCTTGCTCCTCTTGGGGTAATTGCAGGTACTCAGTGCGCGGCAGGTCTTCATACCGACTGTCGTCCAACGGTTGTGTCTCTTGCTCTGTCGACGCCGACTGCTGCGGCGCTGCTCTCTTATTCATATAGCTATTCCTTTGCTGTACCTACGGACTGCACGGTCATCGTTAACCTACCCACACAGCTCGTACTTAATGTTTTCTCGCCCTTGACGACCTTGCCGCTAAAAAGTCTGTTAGCATCTTGGTGGCAAAGCTGCCACTGATGACACCGAATCTCACGCCAATAACAGGCGCGAGAAAAAACGTTAACTGGGCTGGGGATTCTTAGGGGCGAAATCTGACAGTTGGGCTAGTTTGCCGTCACGGGTGCCAACTTTAGAGAGGCCAACTATTCGTTCATTTTTCAATAAAAAGAGTTCCGACCCCGGTAATTGCTTCATCAGTAGCGACAACACTTTATGCATATCTTCGGGATGGCAATAACAGTCGAGATTTGAATAATATCCGAAATAAAACCTGTCTGTATCACACGATATATATGGCCTCTTGTGGGTCACTTTTATCATATGGGGGTGTCCACGCTTGATAGCA
>NZ_JAKKRW010000045.1:0-1321 GCF_025653905.1 Shewanella sp. SM71 | reverse complement strand
CTAGCGAATCCCCACATAAATTCGATGGGATTCAAATAAGTAGACACGCATGATGCTGTTTGATCTAATCAATTTCGCCAAAAACCTACTAGATCCAACATCATGCGTGATATCGACATATTACACGATTTACTCAAAAAACAATGCCCTCAAATACACCAAAAACGCCTTAATTCTCTGATGGTTGCTACTGAGTCTTTACTCGATGGCAATCAACTCTCGTTAACCCAGTTAGGACGGAACATAACGGGTAACGTTGCACCAAAACACAATATCAAGCGTATTGACCGACTGCTCGGAAATCTACATGTTGTCAAAGATAAGTTCGCTATTTATCAATGGCATGCACAGTATCTCTGCGGCTCAAATCCGATGCCCATTATTCTTGTGGATTGGTCTGATGTGCGCGAACAACTGCGAATGATGACCTTACGCGCATCAATCAGTGTTAAAGGTCGCTCCATTACGTTGTACGAACGCACTTTTCTGTTTGAAGATTACAATGCCCCACGCAGTCATAACGCTTTCTTAGCTGAGCTTGCTAACGTATTGCCGCCAGGATGCTGCCCGCTCATCGTCACCGATGCAGGTTATCGCAATACTTGGTTTAGGGAAGTCGAGCGCCATGGCTGGTTTTGGCTAGGTAGAGTTCGTGGTGATGTCAGTTTTATGCTCAACGGCCAAACATCATGGCAGTCAAATAAATCCCTCTATCCTAAAGCGAATTCAACCGCGAAATACATGGGTAGCGTCAAGTTAGCGCGCAAGTCTCCGCTACAATGTTACCTGCACTTGTTTAAAGCTAAACCTAAGCTGCGTAAGGATAAGCGTTCTTCTAAAGCTGGGCGAAATCACACCGCACAAAAGAGTTACAGCTCAGGGAGTAAAGAGCCTTGGCTACTCGCAACAAATCTACCTCCGGACTACTTTGGCCCTTCAAAGGTCGTCGATTTATATGCTAAGCGAATGCAAATTGAAGAAACCTTCCGCGATTTAAAAAGTCCGCAATATGGCATGGGCCTTAGACAAAGCCGCAGCCGTTGTCCAAAGCGATATGATGTATTGCTGCTCATCTCTATGCTGGCTGAAATCGTGTTGTGGTGTATTGGGTTAGCGGCACAACACCTTGGATGGCAAAGATATTTTCAAGCCAATACAGTGAGAAAGCAGGCTGTGCTATCAATTGTTAGACTTGGAAAGGAAGTACGCAAAAGAGACAAATATCCGGTAAAGGAGACAATTTTTCGCTGGGCATTAATCGAATATATAAACTTAGTTCATGACGCTGGAAAACCTCAATTATGAGGGGATCCCCCAGCGC
>NZ_JAKKRW010000044.1:0-1417 GCF_025653905.1 Shewanella sp. SM71 | reverse complement strand
CTGACACCCTAGCACTTACCCGATTGTGGTTATCAGGAAGAACGTCCTCTCACGATTCTGTTCCCATTCGGCATAAAGCCAAATATCGTTACATTGTCAGACTCGCTGCTTTATTCAGAGTCTTAGGGTCATCTGGTGATACAGATGGTTCACTCTTATCGCTGTGAACAGCGCTTCATACGACCTCAGGTCGCACGGACAAAAGCGTGTTAGATTCCTAACTCTAATTCGTGAATTTCGGATTAAAATCTCTATGGGTAACGCCGCATTCAGCGGCTTGTCCGCTGCAATGTTTTGTTAGCCATTTTTAACTACTTTAGCGATTTTTTCCTCGGGTATATCGCTTATGGCATTGTATAAGGTTTTTATCTTCTTTAGCCCAGCATCCAACACCTGATCGTGCTCTTCCGGATTATGATGCTGCCGGTGAACAGATATATTCCTTAGCTGACGTATCGAGTCAAAAAACTCTCTAGGCCGCTTATTTTCCATGACAGAGGGATCGATAAGCTTAAGAAGTGAATAAAATCGTTTGTCATGCCAAATCATCACCGGCCTTGATAATTCATCATGCCCTAACAATTCATGAGATTTTGCCTCAAGCAATGAGTATGCTGTGGAAATTGCAGAAAGCATGTCATATTTAGCAATGGCATCAACTTTTGAGAATACATCTTCATCACCTAATCCAATTAGCTGCATTCCATTGTCTGAAAAATATTCTTCGGCGATCTCATCAAACTCAATTGAGTAATGATCGTGCATACACGCACGAAATAAATCAATTACAAATTCGATGTAGTACAGAACTGACTCACGACTCGGGTAGCCAAATTTATGCTGAATTACATTTCTATCATCTATCAGCATTTCAATATTTGGCCTGTGCTTGATCTTTATGCCATGGGACTCAAGGATAGAAAAGGCCTTCCAGACGACTATCGTATTCTTGTTGTTGCTTTCATATATAGATTGGCCTATGTCAATGACCATATCTTTCAGTAATAGCTCCACAGCATTACTTATATGCAGAACAATAAATTTATTCTTCTTTTCATCGTCGAGTTCCAGAAGTTCGACTGCATGCCCCAGCAGTTCCATGGAACTTATAAATAATGGTGATTTTTCAGACATGCTTGATTCTCATTAAGATGGCTAACGCCGCGCTCTAGCGAATCCCCACATAAATTCGATGGGATTCAAATAAGTAGACACGCATGATGCTGTTTGATCTAATCAATTTCGCCAAAAACCTACTAGATCCAACATCATGCGTGATATCGACATATTACACGATTTACTCAAAAAACAATGCCCTCAAATACACCAAAAACGCCTTAATTCTCTGATGGTTGCTACTGAGTCTTTACTCGATGGCAATCAACTCTCGTTAACCCAGTTAGGACGGAACATAACG
>NZ_JAKKRW010000043.1:0-2771 GCF_025653905.1 Shewanella sp. SM71 | reverse complement strand
CGTTATGTTCCGTCCTAACTGGGTTAACGAGAGTTGATTGCCATCGAGTAAAGACTCAGTAGCAACCATCAGAGAATTAAGGCGTTTTTGGTGTATTTGAGGGCATTGTTTTTTGAGTAAATCGTGTAATATGTCGATATCACGCATGATGTTGGATCTAGTAGGTTTTTGGCGAAATTGATTAGATCAAACAGCATCATGCGTGTCTACTTATTTGAATCCCATCGAATTTATGTGGGGATTCGCTAGGGCAAAGCGTTATGTTGCTTAATGGAGATAAGCGTTGATTTCAGATTCTGTGCCTTGGAAACAAGAGTGTTTGAAAATCGCAGGGAAACTAGCGAAAAGATATAATCAGAAAAAATGGTCTGATAGATCTTTATTTACTTTGGAGAAAGAAGTTTTTTTAGGTCTGTTTGCTCTTCGAAAATTGATGGAGTCAAACAAGGTATCTGACGCTGTTAAAAATAGGGAAGTTCAACTAGCGATTTATCCTGCAAATGAAAAACCTATTACTTTATTAAATCAGCATAAATTTCCAGAGCTATATGACCTATATGCAGGTCAAAAGGAGGCAGTTAAATATTGGGACCTATGTAATCAATTCATACATAGCTCTATATTTGCTCCATTCGTTCCTACGGGTTCTTCGCTCGTTGGTTTTTACATTGCTTCAGATTGGGCTAAAAAGAAAAAACTGTATTATGTTCAACTAAAAGTTTTAGTCGAAATGCTAGAGAGTGTTGGAAATGACTATCCGCAACATATTGAACTTGTCTTTAATCACAAAGTTAAGGAATATAAATTTAGTTCATTTTAATCAGCAACATAACAAGGCAAGTCAGCATCGCACCTTCGGTGCTGGACTCGCTAACGCTCGCCGCTGCTTGCGGCGTTATGCATCATTATGAATTGGAAACTGTGTAAAAAAATATCATTGGTTCTTATTGCAGCTTTAGCTCTGGCAGTAGTAGCAGACATTTTGATATTTCTAACTGTAGAATATGGCAGTAAAGGTTCTAACTTTGTTGGTTGCTACGCGTATGACGCAATGCTAATTGGGTTCGAATGCAAAGGGTTCTGGGGGAGTAACGTTGTTACAGCGTGGCTAAATTGGCCGTTGTGGTTAATATATGCACCAATTTCAGCCGTTTTTAGTATTCGCGCTTTAATAATTGCAGTACTGGTATGGTTGCGTTGGTATGACTCCCCACGTCAAGTAGAGCACACAAATATCGGCCTAATTATTTAAGCCTTATTTTTACGTTACTCAAAAGTATTGAGTTAACGCAGTAGATGAAGCAAGTAACTTCGTCGGTTGTCATGCTGATATCCGTGGATTACTTATCTTTCGACAAGCAGCGCCTACCTTACTTTATCCGCCGTGGCACCTGTCTTCAGTCTATGTACGTGGTTCAATACAGGGTTAGCCGTATTGCCATCCTAACGCCGTCGGTGGTTGTGCCACATCCGCTGCCTCACCAGCTGCATTAACTCAAAAATTAAACTCATGCAGGCACCCTCGCTAAACGCAACTTGGGATTGATCTGCACTAATACAATTTCCCTCGCAATCGCCCAAATATAAGCAATCATTTCTCTCGCTATGGCAGTCACAACCACATTATAGTGTTTACCTTTTTGCATTAGCCGTTGATATCGACGGCAAAGCCGAAGTTGTGCTTGCCATGCCATATCAACAACTTGCTTCGGCAAACCTTCTTGTCTTAGCTGAAGGTCTGTAGAGATATTGGCGGGATAGCGATAGGTGTGCGCTCCCTCCACGAGTAATCGCCTAGCCCGAGTATTGCCGCACTTGGTTATTGCTCCGAGATGACGTTTGCCGCCACTAGAGTGTTCAGCGGGGACGAGTCCTAAATAACTCATTAATTTTCTGGGATGATCAAAGCGTGTTAAGTCGCCTAATTCTGCAATTACACCCGTTGCAACCAAGAGCCGCACACCTCTTAGCGCTTGAATGGCTTTGACAACGGGATAATAGCGCCAATTTCTCACATGATGCTCAAGTTCATTGTCTAATCGTTTTAGCCTTGCAATCCGTTCCGTGACAGTCTGTAGATATTCCTGCAAGACAATCTGCTGACTGGGATGGGGTAATATCAGTTCGGTCAGCCAACGTAAATGCTGTAGTGACCAATTGGCCGTACCTTTGTAGTTGATATTATTTCGAAGGAGTAACGCTTTAAGTTGGTATTTGGCATCCTTTAAATCCTTCATGGCAGTTTCCCTTGCACGGGAAAGGTCACGAATGGCTTCGTCTTCAGGCTCAGGCACATAGATGGGTGTGAGATCTTCAGATTTAAGTAGCTTAGCGAGTTTAAGCGCATCACGTTTATCAGTTTTGACTTTTTCACCAGGCTTTTTGGGAATGAGAGAGGGAGCTATAACGTAGCAACAGTGGCCTAAGCTAGTGAGGAGACGATAGATCCAATAGCCACAAGGGCCTGCTTCGTAGACAAAGTGCAGTGTTGCATCTGGATACTTGGATTGAAATTGTTTTGCTAATTTAGTGATGGATGCTTTTGCACTAGAAACGCGGCCATAATGTACCGATTGTGCACCATAATGGTCTTCGATATAGGCGACTTCGACGAATTCTTTATGAGTATCTAAGCCAATGAAAAGTATGTTATGTTTTATCATGCTGATCTCCAATTTTTAGTTTCTTTGACAAAACTATTATGGCTCTGGCTTTAAGCTAATCCACGATTGATTGGAGATCAGCATCTTTGTGGGGAGTCATTATGTCTA
>NZ_JAKKRW010000042.1:0-1795 GCF_025653905.1 Shewanella sp. SM71 | reverse complement strand
TGGTACTACGTCTTACGATTTAAGCAAATTTAACGGAAGTATGAAGGATTTAGCTACTGCTATTGGAAAGGATGGCTATTCTGCTTCCTATGATTCAAGCACTAATAAACTGAGTATTTCAGCGGATGGAGTTGCAGGGATTAAGGCTGTAGGCCCTGCAGGTGGCACCTTAACAATGGCAACGGTTACCAATGGAGTTGCAGGTGCATCAGATACTGTTGATGCAGGCGGTGTGGTTGTAAACTCTGAGTTGAAATTCTCTTCAAGTGCTGCGTTTACTGTGACAGGTACCTCTGGGGCAATTACTGGTACGGGAACTGCGTCAACATTGGCTTCAGTAAAAGATATGGATATTGGTACAGCGTCCGGTGCACAGGATGCTATAGCTATAATTGATTCCGCGATTGCAGGTATTGACTCTCAGCGTGCTGATTTAGGCGCGGCACAGAATCGTATGAGTTTTACTATTAATAACTTAGGTAACGTGCAAACTAACGTAGCGGATGCCCGTAGCCGTATTCAGGACGTTGACTTTGCTAAAGAAACGGCACAAATGACCAAGCAACAGATTTTATCTCAAACGTCTTCTGCTATGTTGGCACAAGCAAATCAATTACCCCAAGTAGCGTTATCATTACTGGGCTAATCCTTAAGCTAAGTAATAGACAATGAGCTTAATGCCCAAGTATCTATCTAAAATTTTGTTTAGACGATGTACTTGGGCATAGTTATTTTTTTCCGCGTTTCATGCTGTTAATTTGATTTTTTTGAACAAGCAATATAATCACAGACTACTAATAAGAATTTGCACTGCTCTTAGCTTATTTCTTTCCTCTTTTCTTTTTATTCCTCGGTAATCGGTTGGTTACAATCAGTTAATTCATTGTGATGATTTCTAATTGATATATTTTTTCAATTATTTAAATAAAAAAATTAAAGTAAGCCAAAGTACTGCCGTTAAACTGAATGTAACCCATGAGATTGGCCTGGCTTAACGTCATTACAGCAAGACAGGCACTAACGTAACGTCAGGTAAAGAGGATATATTTTATGGCTATTTCAGTAAACACCAACGTGACTTCAATGAATTCACAAAAGAACCTTACCAGTGCAAACAATGGTTTGAAAACGTCCATGGAGCGCTTATCTTCAGGTTTGCGTATCAATGGCGCTAAAGATGATGCCGCGGGCCTACAAATTTCTAACCGTATGACAAGCCAAATAAACGGTCTTGACGTTGCTATGCGTAATGCTAATGATGGTATCTCTATTGCACAAACAGCAGAGGGTGCAATGCAGGAATCCACTAACATTCTGCAACGTATGCGTGATCTGTCATTACAATCTGCTAACGGTTCTAACTCAGCAGAAGACCGTGAGTCAATGCAAAAAGAAATAGGCGCGCTACAAACAGAGTTAACCCGTATTGCTGATACAACTTCTTTCGGCGGGCAAAAGCTGCTCAATGGTAGTTATGGTACTCAGAAATTCCAAGTAGGTTCGAATGCTAACGAAACTATTTCTGTATCGATTGGTGATGTGTCATCAGGTTCAATTGGTCAGAATCAAAAAACAGGTGCAGGCAGTGTATTTGGTGCTGCTGCGGCGGCAGGAACAGCATATGGTGTTGCAACAGGCGCTAGTAACATTGTACTAAGCGGCCCTAATGGCACATCTACGGCAACAGATATATCAGCTATGGATGCAAAAGCTGCAGCTGAAGCACTAAATAATTTAGGTACAGGCGTTAAAGTTTCGACTAAGGCATCTGTAGAGTTGACAGGTTTCACTGCCG
>NZ_JAKKRW010000041.1:0-2061 GCF_025653905.1 Shewanella sp. SM71 | reverse complement strand
TTTACTCTCATGCCTCTCCTAAGCTTCTAGACGCTCCTGAAGGGGTTTATATCCCTGATTGGTCGTCTAGGGGTTTGGTGCCTTGGGTTTCGGAGCCTAGGGATTACACGCTTACTCTTGAGCGTTTTGATTATCGTGTGTCTAGTTCACCTGAGTTGTTGAAACTTGCTGAGCTGGGCGCTCAATTTGGTGATGGTGGTAAAGCTGTCATCATGCGGCATTTTGAGAAACTTCTCTCTAGTGCCCTACATTCCACTCAAGCGGTGGATTGATTCGCCAGGGAACAAAGCGCCAACTTTGCCCCTAGCTAAACACAACTAACTGAACGGAGTTAATCATGTCTAATCCTGATTTTACCTTAGAACGCGCTAAAACACTTGTACGCCAGTCTGAACAGCTTGCTCTAGCCCTTTCACTCATACATGAGCAAGATCTCAATGCAGAGCAGTACAGCTCTTTGCAGACCATGACATGCACCCTGCTTTCTCGTCTTATTGGTGACCTAGAAACCATTATTACCACAATTGGTATTATTGAGATCCAAGGGGGTATGGGGGAAGCCCCCATGCAAGACGCTTAGCCTTCGTCCTGCCAAGCATCTTTTAGTTTTCACTATACTGTCCGCGGTGCTATTGCTAAATGGCCGTAGGCAAGCCCATTTATCAGCCCCACCCTATGACTGCACATTTTGCACAGAGGGGGGGAGGCAAGCGTAGCGCCCCCCCTCATCACTGTTTTGAATAGTCGCTATGGTAATACCGACTATTCGTTTTTTTTATTCAACCCTTAACCACTTATAACTTCTTGTTTCTTTTCTTTAAAACCCTCTTTTCGTCTCTTTTTTGTCCTTCTTAGTTCATACCTATTGACATGCCCCCTAGTTCATACCTATTATACTGTTAGTTCATACCTAACAGGGGTTTTTATGGCTTCTAAAACTGTTCGTATTACCGTTAGTTTGCCGTCTCAGGTTGTCTCTAATCTGGATTACATATCCACCACTATTGGGGTCTCTAGATCTGCTTTTCTGAGTTCTTTGTTAAGCGAGTCCCTTCCTCCTATTGTTCCTTTGGTTCAAATTGTTTCCTCTGCTTCCAAGGATGGCGATTCTAAGCGTTTTCGTGGTGCCGCCGTCTCTGCTATCAACGATGCGGTTTCCCGCTTAGTGTCAGGCTCAGAGGTTCTACAAGATGACCTATTCACGAAGTAAGGTTTTTTGTGATTGGCTTGATGTTACTTGTCACCCTGATTTGAGTTTTATCTCCATGGTTGAAGCCTTCCTTGCTTACCATTTTTATCCTGTTCTCTTTAGTGCGGATGGTAGAACCGGTTATAAGGTTGGTGAGGGTGTTTTGATTATCGAGTGCAAGCGCATGTGGCATCGCTCAAGCTGTTCTGGTTCTTCCATTAGAGAACTTGAGGCCAAGGGTATTTTTAGGGATTACGTGAACGTCTTGGGTTCTGTGGGGCATAACATTACGCGTCTTGATGCCGCTGTTGATTTGTTCCTTGATGCACCTGCGTTTCTTCGTAAGTTGGAGCATACATATCCTGATGACCTTTTTAGTTTTGGGCGTAAGGCTTTAAGGGTCACCCGTTTGTATTCTGCCCGTGCTGTTGATAGGGCTCTCACTGGTACTTGGTATGCTGGTCATCGTAGTTCCGCCCGTGTTACTGCTCGTGTTTACGATAAACAGGCTGAGGCTTTTGAAAAGCGTTTTGAAGTGCTACCTCCCACCACTCGTATTGAGCTAACCTTTAAGAAGGATTACAACTGCTCACTCTATGATGTGCTTATGCCTGAATCACTGTTTTACTCTCATGCCTCTCCTAAGCTTCTAGACGCTCCTGAAGGGGTTTATATCCCTGATTGGTCGTCTAGGGGTTTGGTGCCTTGGGTTTCGGAGCCTAGGGATTACACGCTTACTCTTGAGCGTTTTGATTATCGTGTGTCTAGTTCACCTGAGTTGTTGAAACTTGCTGAGCTGGGCGCTCAATTTGGTGATGGTGGTAAAGCTGTCATCATGCGGCATTTTGAGAAACTTCTCTCTAGTGCCCTAC